>CAYNYM010000007.1:10778-19448 GCA_964401325.1 uncultured Desulfobacteraceae bacterium
GGTGGGGGCCTATGGCGGCAGGAAGGACATCATGAACAGCATGGCCCCTGAAGGCGATATCTATCAGGCGGGCACCCTGTCTGGCAATCCCCTGGCCATGGCGGCCGGATTGGCCACATTGCAGGTCCTGAAGAAGGGCAATGTCTATCAGAGACTGAAAGAGAAGGGGAAATACCTCTTTGCGGGTCTGCAACAGGCGGCAGAGGCGGCGGGGCTAAGCGTGACCGTAAACAGGGTCGGGTCCTTGGGGTCCCTTTTCTTCTCCGAAGGGCCTGTGACGGATTTCGCCTCCGCTAAGGCGAGCAATGCCTCCCTTTTCAGGGACTTCTACCGGTCCATGCTGGATCAAGGGATTTATCTTGCCCCTTCCCCATTTGAGGCCTGGTTCCTTTCTCTTTCCCATGACGAGACAATCCTCCAAAAAACGATTGATTGTGCCGAGAAGAGTTTTCGTGATTTTGAGCACAAAAGATGTTGACTTCAATCTCGCTCATATGATAGTAAAAACAAGCTATTTTTGCTTTATTGAAGAGCAGACCCACCATTTTTCAGCATTCGATGGACAATGAAACCAAGAAGCTCATCAAGACCCTAGGGTATCTAAGCACTGTTGGTCTGTCCATGGCCCTTGCGATCGGATTAGGTGCCTATGTAGGTCTCTACCTTGACAAAAAATTCGGAACAAGACCTTGGTTATTCTTCGTTTTTTTTGGATTCGGTGTAGCTGCGGCATTCAGAAATCTTTATATCATGTATAAAAAGGCCAAAGACATCTGAACGGTTTTTTTGAAGAATGGATTGGAAAAGGTACAATAAAGCTTTAGGCACTCTTCATTGGGCCGTTCTGCTGGGCCTGTCTGCTTTTAGCTATTTCCTGACGGAGCCCTCGTTTACCTTGGGAGTAATCCTCGGCGGACTGATCGTCATCTCGAATTTCAACCTCATGCAGCACAGCATCTCACGCTCTTTTTCCTTTCGAGGGGCCACCGAAAAGATAAAGGTATCCATTATCTTGAAGTTTTACCTGAGGCTTCTGGTCTTGGGTCTAATCCTATACGCTCTTGTCCAGTGGAGATGGGTGGACCCGTTGGGCCTGGCCGTCGGTCTTTCCACCGTGCTCTTTAGTATTGTTATTTTTGCGATTCGTGGGACTTTGCGGACGAAAAACGGGGAGGGAGCTTGAGTATGGAGCATCACTTTTTCTTTCTCAACAAGATCCTGGCTGCGATGGGGTTCGAACACTTCGCCCATGAGTACACCCATGTCATCCACTCTTGGCTGGTCATGGCCATCCTCATTCTGGGCACCCTGCTTTTGCTGAAGGGTACGGAACTCATTCCGAGGAAAGGTCAGAATGTCTTCGAGGTGATTATCGGGGGGCTCGAGGATTTTATGGTGGAGATTACCGGCCCGGAGGGCCGTTTTTTCTTCCCCTTTATTGCCACGCTTTTTCTCTATATCTTTATAGGTAATCTTCTCGGTCTCATTCCCGGATTTTTTTCCCCGACGGCCAACCTGAACACCACCTTGTCCCTTGCCCTCTGCTCCTTTGTGTACACCCACATTATCGGGTTCAAGTTTCATGGGAAAAAATATATCAAACACTTTATTGGACCCGTCTGGTGGCTGGCGCCTTTATTGTTTCCGATCGAGGTGATCGGGCATTTTGCTCGTGTGATGTCGCTGAGTATCCGGTTGTTTGGGAATATCTTCGGAAAGGAGACCGTGCTGGGCATCCTGTTCGTTCTGGCCGGCTTTTATCTCGCTCCGCTGCCTATCCTGTTCCTGGGTATTCTCGTGAGTTTTATTCAGGCGCTGGTGTTCATGCTCCTTTCAATCATCTATTTTGTGGGCGCCATGGAGGAGGCCCACTGAACAATCCTTTTTAAAATCCACCCTCAACCGTTCTATGACCGTCGGCCCCCGATGATATCGTGGCTGATCGGATCGGTGGTTTGCGTTTTTGCGGATCTTCGGTAAGCCGGACCGCATGATCATCTGAAATAGTTTTCAAATCTTCTTGGAAGAAGGCAACCAATTAAAGGGAGGAGGTCAGTATGGCGAAGAAAGTAGTAACTGGGATTTTTTCAGCGTTGTTGGTCTTGGGAGTGGCGTCTGTGGCTCTCGCAGAGGACGGATCCGTGCAAACCGGATTTCTGTGGACTTTTTTCGGTGTCGCGATTGCCTGCGGTTTCGGTATCGGGGTCGCCGCTTTGGGTACCGGTCTGGGCATGGGAAATGCAATTAACGGTGCCCTCCAGGGCACGGCCAGAAATCCCGAGGCCGGTGGCAAGATCATGACCACCATGATTATCGGTCTGGCTCTTATCGAGTCGCTTTGTATCTACGCCCTGGTCATCTGTTTTATGCTTGTGGGAAAGATTCCCGATTTGGCCGGAATGTTCGAGACGGTCATGAAGAGCATCGGCGGTTAGGAGTTTATAAGAAAAGGGCCTCGTTGTTCGGGGCCCTTTCTTATTGCCCTAGCCGGGGGGATCAGAGAATCGTCCTGAGAAATCGGCCCGTATAGGATGCTTCGACTTGTGCCAATTCTTCGGGGCTTCCCGCTCCCACGAGGCGCCCGCCTCTTTCTCCCCCATCGGGACCAAGATCAATGATGTGATCCGCTGTTTTGACGACATCCAGGTTGTGCTCGATGACCAGGACCGTGTTATCCAGGGCAACCAGGTGATTCAAGACCTCAAGAAGCTTTTGGATATCTGCAAAATGAAGACCTGTGGTGGGCTCGTCCAGTAGATAGATTGTCTTTCCCGTGTTCCTCTTGCTGAGTTCCTTGGAGAGTTTCAGGCGTTGGGCCTCTCCTCCCGAGAGGGTCGTGGCGGATTGTCCCAGTCTGATGTATCCCAGGCCCACGTCCAGAAGGGTCTCGAGTTTCCGGCGGATATTCGGGACATTCTCGAAAAAGGCATAGGCCTGGCTGATGGTCATATTCAGGATATCGGCGATGTGCCGGCCCTTGTATTTGATTTCCAGGGTATCCCGGTTGAAACGAAGGCCCCCGCAAGATTCGCAGGTGACGTAGACATCGGGAAGAAAGTGCATTTCAATCTTAATGATGCCATCCCCGTTGCAGGCCTCACACCGTCCACCCCGGACATTGAAACTGAACCGTCCGGGCCTGTATCCCCTGATTTTGGAGTCGGGGAGCATGGAGAAGAGTTCACGAATGTGGGTGAAGACCCCGGAATAGGTCGCGGGATTGGAACGGGGAGTCCGTCCGATAGGGCTTTGATCGATGCTGACGACCTTATCGAGATAGCGTATGCCCTTGACGGCCATGACACGTCCCACCTTTGCCTTGGACCGGTAGAGCTCCCGGGCAAGAGACGGGTAGAGGATCTCATTGATGAGACTGCTCTTTCCGGAACCCGAAACGCCCGTCACACAGGTCAAGGTCCCGAGAGGGATCTCCACGTCGATGTCCTTGAGGTTGTTTTGCCGGGCACCCTGGATCAGAATCTTTCGTCCGTTGCCGGTGCGTCTTTTATCGGGCACGGGAATCTTCCGAGTGCCTGAGAGATAGTGACCCGTAAGGGAGTCCTTGCTTGTCATCAATGCTTTCGGTGTCCCCTCGAAGATGACCTTCCCTCCCTGGATTCCGGCGCCGGGTCCCATGTCGATGACATGGTCGGCGGAGAGAATCGTCTCGGCGTCGTGCTCCACCACCAGGACCGTATTGCCTAGGTCCCTAAGGTGGCGGAGATTTTCGAGCAGACGGAGATTGTCCTTCTGGTGGAGGCCGATACTCGGCTCGTCGAGGACGTAGAGCACACCGGCGAGACCCGAGCTGATCTGTGTGGCCAGCCTGATTCGCTGGTCCTCCCCTCCCGAGAGGGAGGAAGAAGCCCGGTCAATGGAGAGGTAGTAGAGTCCCACACTGTTCAGAAATCCCAAGCGATTCATGATCTCCTTCATGACCCTTTTCGCAATCATCCGCTCTTTTTTGTCGAGTTTGAGGTCCTTGAAAAAGGCATAGGCCCTCTCAACGGAAAGGGAGGTGATCTCGTGAATCGACTTGCCCCCGACCTTCACCGCCAGGCTCACGGGTTTGAGCCGCGCTCCGTTGCAGGCCGGGCAGGGGCGCATGCTTAGGTATTTTTCGATGTCTTCCCGGACCTGGTAGGAATCCGTTTCTCGATACCGCCTTTCGAGGTTGGAGATCACCCCTTCAAAGGGGCGCCTGAAGGAGTGACGGTGTGCATCTCCTGACAGATCGAAGGTGATCTCCTCCTCCCCGGAGCCATAGAGGAAGACCTCCTGAACCTTCTTGGGGAGTTGCTTGAAGGGCGTAAAGAGGTCCACATGGGTGTGCCGGCAGACGGCGGCCAGCATCTGGTGGTAGTAACCGGAAGTTCGCTTCCCCCAGGGTGCCAGGGTGCCTTCCATGAGGGATAGGGACGGATCCGGTACGATCAACTCCGGATCAAAGTACCGTTTGATGCCGAGACCGCTGCAGTCGGGGCAGGCCCCTTGGGGGTTATTGAAGGAGAACATCTGGGGGGTGAGCTCCGGTATGCTGATGCCACACTTGATGCAGGCCGCCTTTTGGCTGAAAAGAATCTCTTTTTCCCCCACGACATCCAGGAGGGCCTTGCCCTCCGATAGGTTCAGGGTGAGTTCCATGGAATCCGTGAGGCGACGTCTTATTCCGTCTTTGATGATCAGCCGGTCGACCACCACACTGATGGTATGCTTTCTGTTTTTGTCAAGGACGATGTCATCGTCCAGGAGCCGTATGTCGTCGTCTACCTTGATTCGGGTAAAACCGTCCTTTCGAAGCCGCCGGAGAAGTTTGAGGTATTCTCCCTTTTTCCCTTCGACCACGGGGGCCATAATCTGCACACGCGTCCCTTCCTTCATGTTCATGATCTGGTCCACAATCTGCTGGGTGGTCTGGGAAGAAATCTCGAGGCCACATTGCGGGCAGTGGGGGTGGCCGATCCTGGCAAAGAGCAGGCGCAGGTAGTCATAAATTTCCGTGACCGTGCCGACGGTGGAGCGAGGGTTGCGGTTCGTAGATCGCTGTTGGATGGAGATGGCGGGAGAAAGCCCCTCGATGGCATCTACATCCGGTTTGTCCATCTGCTCAAGGAATTGACGGGCGTAAGCCGAGAGGGATTCCACGTATCGCCTCTGCCCTTCGGCATAGATGGTATCGAAGGCCAGGGAGGATTTACCTGAGCCGGACAGCCCGGTGATGACCACCAGCTTGTTCCGGGGGATGTCCAGGGAGATATCCTTGAGGTTGTGCTGGCGGGCCCCTCTTATTTTTATGAATTCAGTGTTCATAGTAGATGTGTTCGTAAAAAGTCATATTTTCACCGCGAAGGACACGAAGAGCACGAAGGGTTATAAGAATAGCTAATATTTTCAGCTTCGTGTTCTTCATGGTTCGTTCGCTGTTAAAAACCTAGTCCTTCCCCGTGTAACGGGATCTTCGAAGGGCGAGTCGAAGATCCCGTTACGCGGGGGTCAGAGTCAGTTGGCTATGCGGGGATAAAATGATCAGGAATATTGGAATGTTGGAGTATCGAAATATTGTGACAATGACAGGCAGCCGTGCGGTGCTTGAAATGGTGGTCATGACATGCTGCCTTAGCCGTCAGGTCTGTTTTCCCATTACTCCATCACTCCATTACTCCAACACCGGGAGTCTTGAAATTCCGGTCTCTTCTTATAATCTTTCCTGATGAAGGTCGCGGAGCGATACCACAACTTTAGTCACTCGAAACCCTGGCCCAGACCGAGCACCGATACGCCATGCTCCAAAAGATGAGTTTAGCGTGATCCACAGGCCGTATCTGTCGTAGGAACACGTCGCACCAGGGCGGGCTTTAGTTCACTTGTAATTCTTATGCCCCCTTAGGGGTCAGTCCAAAGCCGGACCCTCAGGACCCGGAATCTTTACTTCCGCCGGTTTTCGACCATGGTGACGGCCAACCTGATCGCGGCCTTGAGGCTCGAGGGATCGGCCTTTCCCTTTCCTGCAATGTCATAGGCCGTGCCGTGATCCACGGAGGTCCTGATGATGGGAAGACCCAGGGTGACATTGACCGCATCGGAAAAATGGAGCAGCTTCAAGGGGATCAATCCCTGATCGTGGTACATGGCCACGACGGCGTCGAACCGGCCGGCCGCGGCCTTGTGAAAGATCGTATCCGGCGGAAAGGGACCTTCCGTATGAAACCCCTCGGCCTCGGCCCTCTTCAGGGCGGGTTTGATGATTTCCTCCTCTTCTTTTCCAAAGAGGCCTGACTCTCCCGCATGGGGATTCAGGGCCGCCACGGCGATCCGGGGGGCCTTCAGGCTGAAATCCCTTCTCAGGGCCTCGGAGGTGATGGCGACGGTCTTGGTTACCCCGGTTTGATCCAAACAGTTCGGGACGTCCTTCAGGGCGCAGTGAATGGTGACGAGGGAGACCCGGAGCCTGTCACCCGCCAGCATCATGACGAAGTCTGATGTATCCGTCAGATGGGCAATGAATCGGGTATGCCCCTCAAAGGGGCATCCTGCCTGCTGCATCAGGATCTTACTGATCGGGCAGGTGACCATGGCGTCGATTTCGCCCTGCACGGCCAGTTCCACGGCCTTGCGGATATATTCCACCATGGCCTGGCCGCCTTCGACCGCGGGTCTTCCCGGGATCCTGTCTCTCTCCTTCAGCGCGGAGAGGGACAAAAGGTCTATGTAGCCGGGTTTGCCTCGGGCCTGATCAGGGGTTTGGATGTCCCGGATGGATGCTTTGTCCGATCCTGTCCGGGCCGAAGAAAGGGCCCCCGAATCGCCGATGACCAAGGGCCGGCAGATGTCGTAGATCCCCACATCCGAGAGGGCCTTGAGGATGATCTCGGGCCCTATCCCGGAAGGATCACCCAGGGTTACGCCGATGACGGGACGTTGGTCCATGCCGCCTCCACGTTCAAGTAAATTAAATCATGGAATTATCTGCTTTTGAACAAAGACTGTCAATGGCCTTACAGCCGGATCCTGCTTGAATCCATCCATCGAAATCTCATTTTCACTTACGTTAAAATCATTGGCCTGCAGTGCGTCTGACGCCATAAACGAAAGCGCCAGAATCGGGATGAACGAAGCGGACGATTTGGGGGGCGGGCTCCACTTTAATTGGACTGCGTGGAACGCAAGCGGCAAAAGCGTCAGGATGACGAAGAGACCGAGGAAATAGCCGGCGCGATTATATTTGACATATAACCTTCACCCAGCTAATATTTGCCATATGAAATGCATTAATTATATGGCTGTGCCATATTGTAATGGAGGGAATGATCATGGCACTGGTAAAAAAGACCATAGAACTTGATCAGGATGCCATCAACAGAATCAAAATGGCCTTGAACGCAAAAACCGAAAAAGAAGCGATCAATACGGTTCTAAAACAAATCGACACCGATATTCTTTTATCTGAAATGACCTTTAAGGATGCCGGCGCCTTTGACTTTGAGGCGGTGTTTGAGGAATAGTGCGTGCAGAAGAAAGTTGTGATCGATACGAATGTCTATATCGGAATTTTCAATTCAGCACAGTATGAACATTTGCGAAATCCGTTCCAATATATCGTATTCCTGGCCTATCCCGTACTTCACGAACTGTGGATGGGTGCCGGGGGAAAGCGGGAAATCAGACATCTCGCCGCATTTCAGGAAAGATTTGTCCGATTGAAACGCATGATCGTCCCTTCCGAAAACTCCCTGCTCTTGATCGGCCGGGCCTGCCATCGGCTCAGAAAATCGGGGAGACTCGATCCTGCCCACCCCAAACACTATAACGACATCACCATTGCCGTTTTGGCACGGCAGATCGGTGCAACCGTACTGACCAACAATATTTCAGATTTCAAAGCCATTCAGAAAACC
This sequence comes from uncultured Desulfobacteraceae bacterium, assembly GCA_964401325.1. Classification (GTDB taxonomy): domain Bacteria; phylum Desulfobacterota; class DSM-4660; order Desulfatiglandales; family HGW-15; genus CAYNYM01. The sequence goes on from CAYNYM010000007.1 coordinate 18,674, forward strand.
GTTGATTTTCAATTTGAACAACCCTAGCCTCCCGCCATTGAAGGTCTCCCTTTCCGGGGACGATTCGACGGGCACATCCCCCGAAAAACTTTGCCGGTTGCGGTCATCCATTACGCACCCACGCATTTGATTTGCTTTGGAATTCCTTCTCAACGGCCTCCTGTTGAGCTTTGCGCATTGTGGGTTTATGATACACAACATGTACGCATGGAGGGTATGATGAGAACCAATATCGATATCAATGAAAAACTATTGGAAGAGGCATTCTCCGTGAGCTCGGTAAAGAGTAAAAAAGATCTGATTCATGAAGCGCTACGGGAGTATATCAGACTGAAGAAACGGAAAGACCTTACTGTATTGGCCGGTACAATAGAATTTTGTGAAGGATATGATCATAAATGCTTGAGGGATAGATCCGGTCTTGAATGAATTTTTTGATCTGGCCACCTAAACGTATGGATGTAAGGTGGACCAAGAGGGATATCCCTGTAGGTCAAAAGGTCGTGCGGGTCTGTAAGTTGGGAATCCGTATCAATGCGGCTTTCTGGGGGATCCCAAACGGGAATGCCATTGCACCTGGCTTCAGATCCAACGGTATCGCTCGAAAATATCAGGGCCTCTCGTGGACCAGATCAATATCCGTAAGGAGATGCCCTCCGTGCCGTTCAAGGATCTCTCGGCAACTATGTGGCCGAGGCCATTAAGAACCGACCTCCGGACCGGAAAATGAGATAAAATCGCTCGGCGCGATTTTATGAAGCGCGGCTCCGCCGCT
>CAYNYM010000008.1:0-19287 GCA_964401325.1 uncultured Desulfobacteraceae bacterium
ACGGTTACGTGTTCGTAGACGCCAACAGTGATGGTGATTTCACCCAGGCAGATGATATTTTCATCCAACTGACCGGCGTAACCACCCTGACAGTTGCCGATGTGACCTTTGGTTAATCCACAACGCCAAGACGGCACTCCCCGGTTTGCTTGGAGGTGCCGGAAAGATGATGAATTCTGCCCTTCCTGCGAAGGGCAGAATTTTCATTTTGAGCGGTAGGGAAATTTTCATTATGATTTGCAAAAAAAAGATCAAAGGACTATTTTTGTTTCTTGCGTGACCTTTTTTGTGAGCGCAGGCGACCTTGCCTGCCGCCTGATCTCTGATTGCAGTATTTTTTGTTGACCCATTCCGCTTGAGCGGTGTCCTTTTGGTGAAGGAGACGCCAAGATGTCTTTTTCTCGAATATGACAGGATTTCAGTTAAAAAATTCCCTAGTGGATGTCATCATCGTAAATTTCAACAGCACCGATTTTCTGTTGCAGTGCCTGAGGTCCCTGTATCGCGTGGCCGGTGACGTCACTTTGAGGGTAATCGTTCAGGATAACGGATCTGAGGATGGAATCGAGCGGGTAGCTGAAGCATTTCCGGATGTCGAGCTGATAGAAAATGGGAGGAATCTGGGCTTTGCAGCGGCGGTCAATCAATCCTTGGCGGAAAGTGACGCGCCTCACGTCATGCTTTTGAATCCTGATACGATAGTGGGTGAAGGCGTTTTTGGAACACTCATAAGCTATCTGGAAGAAAATCGAGATGTGGGTGTTACCGGCCCCAGAATTCTTAATATGGACGGGTCGGTGCAAGGCTCGGCAAGAGGATTTCCTACGGCCTTGACCTCTATTTTTGGTAGAAAGTCCCCCCTTTCCGCACTATTTCCAAATAATCCTGTTACGGCAAAAAATATCCTAACGCTCAAAAACGATGGAAAAAGCCCCCAGGTCGTTGATTGGGTATCCGGGGCGTGTATGGTCGTTCGCAAAGAGGCCATTGATCAAGTCGGGCCTTTGGATGAGAGGTTTTTCGTCTATTGGGAGGATGCTGATTGGTGTAAAAGGATGAAACAGCAGGGTTGGAAGACCGTGTATCTGCCAACGGCGAGGGTTTGGCATTCTGTCGGTCAAAGCAGCAACATAAAACCCTATTTTTCCATCTACCATTTTCATCTGAGCTGTTATCGTCTATTCAATAAGTACGCAAAGGGATTCAAAGAATTTTTTTGTTTTTTGGCGGTTGCCGGGCTATCTGCGCGTTGTGTTTTTGTGATGTTCTTGCACGTCATTCACGGGAAATCCAAAGCGGGGAGATAATATATAGGGAAACTGCGCGCAATGGCGAGCGACACCATTCTGGCCTAAGCCGTGAACCTTTGAACCCTGGACCCTTGTACCTGTAAACAGTTGTATGGATTCAATAACCGCCGGTTGTTTTCTTTGGGACCCTGCACCCGAAGGGGCGGAGCTATAAAAAAACCTGAAGAATTCAGGACACAAAATCTCAACGAAGCGGAGATTTTATTGAGGATAACGGTCGATTATCGCGAAACGGCATCGGGAATGATTGACCTGCTCAGGGCCGGGGCAACCATGTCGAAATCGAGATTTTATCAACGAACAGGAGGCAAGACGGATGAACCAAGAGTCGCCGTCATAGGAGCCGGATACTGGGGCAAGAATCTGATTCGCAATTTCAACGCCCTCGGTGCACTCAGAATCATCTGTGAGAATCATGAAGCGACCAGAGAATCCTTTGCAGAACAATACCCGAATGCAGAGATCACTGAATCACTGGAAACGGTGCTGGGAGATTCCTCCATCCATGCCGTGGCCATTTCGAGCCCGGCTGAGCTGCACTACCGAATGGTCAAAGACGCCCTCCTCAGGGATAAGCACGTGTTTGTGGAAAAGCCTATTGCCCTTCATGAGCAGGAGGGGAGAGAACTCCGCGATCTGGCCGAGAAAAGACATCTGATCCTCATGGTGGGCCATCTGTTGCAATACCACCCTGCGGTTACCAAATTGAAACAGCTTGTCTCGGACGGGGAACTGGGCAAAATCCAGTACATTTATAGCAACAGGCTCAATCTGGGTAAGATCAGGCAGGAAGAAAATATCCTGTGGAGCTTCGCGCCCCATGATATCTCCGTTATTCTTGCCCTCACCGGAGAACTGCCCGAACGGGTCACCTGCGAGGGGGCCAACTATTTGCAGAAGCAGGTGGCGGATGTGACTTTGAGCAGTCTGTCTTTCCCCTCCGGGATCAAGGCCCATGTATTTGTGAGTTGGCTCCATCCTTATAAGGAGCAGCGACTGGTCGTGGTCGGGGACCGAAAGATGGCCCTTTTTAATGATGTAGAGCCTGAAGACAAACTCCTTCTTTATCCCCACCGGATCGAATGGAAGGACCACATGCCCGTTCCGGACAAGAAGGATGCGGAAAAGGTTCCCTTTGAAATGAAGGAGCCTTTGAGGGAAGAGTGCCGACACTTTCTGGACTGCATCAGCCAGAGCCTCAAACCCAAAACCGATGGGGAGGAGGCCCCCAGGGTCCTGAGCGTGCTCGAGGCCTGCCAGGAGTCTCTGGAGCAGGACGGGCGGGCGGTCAGGCTGAAAAGGCCCTCCAGGGACAAACGGGAACCGGACTATTTTGTTCACGAAACCGCGGTGGTGGACGGGGGCTGCGAAGTGGGTGCGGGGACCAAGATCTGGCATTTTGGCCACATCATCAAGGGCAGTAAGATCGGGCGGGACTGTAACATCGGACAGAATGTGATGATCGGTCCGGATGTGAGCGTCGGTAGCAAGGTGAAAATCCAGAACAATGTCTCGGTCTATCCCGGAGTCACCCTGGAAGACGGCGTATTCTGCGGACCCTCCATGGTCTTTACCAATGTGTACAACCCGAGAAGCTATATCCCCAGAAAGGATGAAATACGAAAGACCCTTGTCAAGGAGGGGGCCACCCTGGGGGCCAATTCAACAATCGTGTGCGGGCACAGCGTCGGTCGTTTTGCCTTTATAGGTGCGGGCGCAGCGGTAATTGACGACGTGCCGGACTACGCCCTCATGGTGGGGAATCCGGCAAAGATCAAAGGATGGATGTGCGAGTGCGGCATCCGGTTCCATTTTGAAAAGGACCGGGCGGTGTGCGATGTGTGCGGCAAGAAATACAGGAAAGAAAAAAATAAAATCAGTGAAACAGTCGGTTAAAATCGGTCTCTATTTTATAAATCGTGGCTCCGTGATTTTCGACTCCTTGGGGATGTATCAATATTGACGGCTTCGTAAAAAGTCCAACTGTCCCGCCCGGGCGGGATTACGCTTCATCTTTCGTCGTTGCGGCATACGGTAAGTACGCCTCACTCCTCAAGATTCGCAAGCCTTGCCTTTGGATCTTTTTACGAAACCGTCTCATCTCTAGCTTTTTACGAATTCATCAATATTGATATGCGAAAATCCTGAATAATTTTTGCCCAGTGATTAAGTGGAACCAATTGTTTTCAATCAATGCGATAAAAAGAAGATTCTTTGCAGGTCCTAGCAATGAGCCATTGGTAAATCGGCTGATAAAAAATTTTTCAATTGGATTTATCGGCTCTTTAATTTTGGCGTTAATTGGAATTGGACGAACAGCATTATTGACAAAATCAATTTCAATAGAAACTGTAGGAAAAATTTTCATTATACTGAACCTGTTTGAGCTCCTTTCCTCTTTTTTTAGTGTGCGCGTAAATGATTTGTTATTCAGATTTTATCCCCAATTCAAAAGCGAACAGAATAAAGGTGCTTTGCAAGGGCTACTCTATTTGAGTCTATTGCTAAGCCTGACTATTGGCTTGCTGATTAGCTTTGGAGTTTTTGTTTCGGCTCCATGGTTTTGCGAAAAATTTTATGATAACAAAGAATTGGCGAATTCTTTTCGAATTTTTGCCCCAGTCATGCTTTTTTCAAATTTTCAGGGGTTCTATACTACCATATTGAGATTGCACGATCGTTTTTCCTGTGTCGTTGTTCCCCAAATATTCGGTACGTTGATTACTTTTACCCTTTTAGTCTTTTATTTTCTTATGGGGATTACAGATTACAAAATTGAATGGGTTATCGTTTTTTTTGCTCTCGGAACAATCGCCCAGTCTCTTATCCCCTTGGTTATATCACTTCGCATTACCTCGCCAGTTCTAAAACGGGGCAAAGATTTCAGCGTTTTCAGCCACCTGAGGCCTTACAAAAAAAAGCTTATTTCCAATTTGTTCCATACTAACTTAGTCGGATACCTTAAGGTCGCCTCCGATACTGGAGGCCTTTTCCTTCTTGGAATATTATCTGCTCCTACCCAGGTCGCCTACTTTGGAATCGCAAAACAAATAACGACTCCGCTGAAAATGATAAAAAACAATTTTCAAAATGCCATTGCACCGGAAATCGTACAGTTGTGGTCTGAAAAGCATTTATCCAAATTATATGAGCTGATAAAAAAAATATTGTTATCTTCAATAACGTGGGGCGGTGTTTCCGCAATCCTTCTGATTGTGTTTGCGAAACCTCTCCTCATGTTGCTAACAACAAATGCATATTTTCCTGCAATTCCAACTATATATCTTTTAATTGCAGCAAGCTATCTCAATTTCATATCAACGGTATTTTACCCACTAACGGTAGCAATGGACTACATGCCCAGACGAAATTTTGTTGTGAGTTTTAGATTGATTTTTTTAGGTTTGGGCGTCCTGTATGGGTTAAATGCTTTTGTATTGGGGATTGTCCATCTTTTGGGTGTTATATTCACAAGAATTTTTGCTGATTTTCCCTTAATGCGGAGATTGCGGAATGAATCAAGCAAAGAAAAATTTGTGCAGTTTAACCTTTTGAAATAGTTCATAAGAAATCACGTCACCCTTTTTTACATTCAGAAGTTCTCTTGCCGTTGCCGTGATCTTTCCTGCGATTTGACCGTTAGAAAGTCCCCTGGATGCGAAAAAAATTGCCTCTTACTAGTGACTTAAGAAAAAATTCCGAGTCTTCTTTCAAGTAGTTTTCAAAAACCAGCCTCATGTAAGATGATTGAAATTAAGCACTAATATTTTTACTTATGCACAAAATAAGTTCTGAGTATCTATTGAAAATATCCACCAAAAAAAGATAGGATAAAAAATGAAATTACTTGTGATCGGAATAGATGGCGGAACCGAAAAAATTATTCGTTCTATGAAAATGCCTTTTCTTCATGAAAAATTAAATGAAGGTATCAACCTTGATCTCGAAGAGGATTTATGGAATCGGGGGTGGGCGGCAATCCTCAACGGTCAACATGGAAGAGATACAGGAGCATTCTATTATAAGCCGAAACTTGATGGGTCCCATGATACTATTTCTCACTTTGGAACAGAAAATCACGAGACCAATGGTGTTGAGCCATTATGGCATAAATTGATGTCCCAGGGTTACAAAGTTGGATTTATGAATGTACCGACAACAATGCCGGCGCCCGAGGTGGAGGGGTTTTTTATTTCAGGCGCCGGTGGCGGGTTCAACCCGAAAGACGGTCTTCATGAAACTGCCTGTTACCCCAACTTTACCTATAAATATCTTCAGAATGTCAGGTATCCTTGGCAGGTGAGATTTATGGCTTCCGGAATAAAGCAAATTGATGAGTTTGTAAACAAAACAATTGACGCAATAGAAAAAAGAGCTGATGCTTTTGTGTCTTTTTGCCGAAAATTTTTTCCTGACTTTGGCTTTCTTGTGCAATCCGAGAACACTCCGATTCAAAATGTTGCAATGGTTGAAGTCGAGACCTTGATAGAAGGTGGGGGCAGCCCCAAAAATCATTTTCAAGAGAAGATTATCGAATTTTACAGTACTTTAGACCGAAGCATTGAAAAAGTTTTTAAAAAAACCAACCCCGAAAATCTTATAATAGTTTCTGATCATAGTGCATCACCAAGACGGACCTCAGTGAATGTCAACAGTTTTCTTCAAGATTCAGGATTACAATCAAAGAAGACAAGCATTGCTGTCTTTCATAAGAACCTGAAGAAAAAACTGGCTACATCTATTCCCCAGTCGATAAAAGCTAAATTAAGAAAAACAATGTCCAGTACGGCTATGGATCTTCATAGACCCGATATTGATTGGAAAAACACCTATGCTTTCGGCGGGCGTTATATCCCCGGTATTTATATAAACGACAAAGACCGGTTTGGGGGGCCGGTAGCAGATAAAAGAGAAAAAGAGAAATTATCTAATAAAATTATCGATTTCTTTAATAGAAATGAAGAGGCTATTAATCACGGACTGCATGCCCGTCTTTACCGTTGCGAATTTCCGTCATCCAGGCACAATGTCCTTCTCCCTGAGATCTGGATCGAAAGCCCTGATTCGGTTTTTTTTGAGGGTCATGGGCCTTTTATTAAAACGAATGAAGACTATCATCGGATTGAATCTCTAAATGATGTTACGAGGGACCTTTTTACTGGGATAAAGGGAAGATACCCTTTGGCATGTATAGATAGAAAACTGGCCCATTGCATTGATTTCAATGATTCTGCGGATTTGACACAAGTTTATCGAATCATTGAAAGAGCCATGAAATCATGAAAATCGGCATTCTGACCTATCATCGGTCAGTGAACGAAGGTTCGGTAATTCAGGCATATTGCCTGCAGAAATTATTGATGTCATTGGTTCCGGATTCGGTTGTGGAAATTATCGATTACCGGCCAAAGGCTGTGGAGAAAAGAGATTTTATTAAATGTTTCAATCGACGCTTTCCGTTTATTAATTTGGTGCAATTCTATAAACGAAAGATGTTGCATACGTTTTTGAAAGAGAATTGCATTCTCTCAGGGCAGAAATGCAAATCCGATAATTTGGCCGATGCACGTCGGTTTGTCGAAAAACAGAACTATGACGCGATTATTGTTGGAAGTGATACGGTATGGAGAGTGCGAGATAACAAGGGGGATTTGTTGGCGCCTAATCTCTATTATCTTCCTGAAATTGACGGGCTTCGTAAAATAGCCTTCGCAGTTTCATTTGATCTCACAGATAAAAGATTGCTGACTGATTCTCGGCGAATAGAGATAAGCCGAATGATCAAATCCTTCGATTTCATCTCGGTAAGAGATGAAATGAGCAGTCGATATATAAAGGAATTCGGATTACCTGAAAAAGAAATCATTTTTTTACCCGATCCCACCTTGCTGTGGGATTTTGCATCTTTAGTCAAACCTGTAAAGATAAGAAATAGGAATAGACCATTGGCCGGAGTGGCCGTTCCAGAGATATCTATTAGAGAACAACTCACCGGTTATTTGCTCCAAAAAGGGTTTCAAGTGCTTAACTTGTTAGGGAATCCGGTAACGGGACAGCTTCATGTTCCTTTCCATTACTCTCTAAAACAGAGGTTGGGTCTTTACCGGTTACTTGATCTTATGGTAACCGACCGTTTCCATCAATGTATATTTTCATTGAAACTTGGTGGTATCCCGCTAATTTTATTGGAGAATAGTCGAAAATATCCAACGGGAACTTTAAGTAAAGGACGGGATTTGTTTCAACGCCTGGATATTGAATGGGCGGTATGCAGATATTCGGCTTCCGTAAACCTTCGATCCTGTGCTGAGAAAGTCTTATCGAAATGGAAAAATGAACAGTCGGATATTAAACTCAAATTCAAAGATTTGAATGATTATGCTTTGCCTATATTGATGCGTCTTGTGAATACTTTTCATCGCATTTGAAAAATAATAAAACTATGTGTTTTTAATAATGATATGCGTCTTACTTTTGTAATCTCTTCTCTTACCTGTGGTGGTGCAGAAAAGATAATGTCCGTTATGGCCAACCACTGGGCGGAAAAAGGATGGGATGTTACGCTCTTGACTTTTGATAATGGATCCATCCCGCCTTTTTTTTCGTTGAGACCAAACATTTTCCATAAACATTTAAATATTGCGGTTCATTCATCTAATGCTTTTGATAGATTGCGAAACAGCTTGATGAGAATTCGGATTCTGCGGAAGAATATACTAAAAAACTCACCTGATGTGGTGATCAGTTTTATACATACAACAAATATACTTACACTTATTGCCTTAGCTGGAACGGGAATTCCTGTTATTGTTTCCGAGCGAAATGATCCCTTCCTGCAAAATATTGGTCGATTAGGTGAAATATCAAGAAAATGGACTTATCCCTTTGCTGACTGCGTCGTAGTTCAGACTGAACACATTCGTGATTATTTTGCAAAAAAAATACATTTCAGGATTCGTATCATTTCAAATCCCGTGAGCCTTCCTAAAAATTATGATTCACTGATAGAAACGTTGTCCCTTAGGAATCCTTCAATTATTGCGATTGGTAAATTTCATAGGCAAAAAGGGTTCGATATTTTACTTGATGCATTTTCCCAAATCAAAGATGAACATCCTAAATGGTCCTTGACAATATTGGGCGATGGAAAATTGCGCCCGGAACTGGAACGACAGAGAGATTCCCTTGGATTATCGGATCGGGTTTACCTTCCGGGTTTTGTAAATAATCCCCTTCAATATTTACAGCAGGCTGACATTTTTGTAATGCCATCGAGATATGAAGGATTTCCCAATGCACTTTGCGAGGCCATGGCGTGCGGATTACCGGTCATTGTTTCTGATTTTCGAAGCGCGGTGGATATTCTTGTTGAGGATGGGATCAGCGGCATTATAGTACCGAGGGAGAATATAATGTCCTTGGCTGTTGCGATGAAAAACTTAATTGCAAATAAAGATAGAAGAATTCAACTGGGCCTTAAGGCTAAACGCATTTCTGAAAGATTTGAATTGCATAATATTATGAGTCAATGGGAAGAATGTTTAGAATCCATTTTAACCTAAATCGTTCGATAGCTTCGATTTTTCGTTACGAATAGAATGAATGAAAATACTTTAAAGATGAGGGAAAAGCGCAGGATAAAATTGCTATTTGTGATTCCCTCTGCTCAAATCGGTGGGTCGGAGCGTGTTTTTCTGAATCTGTTGAAGGGTCTTAATCGAAATAAATTCGATATTCATCTGATAATAATCGATCCTCGCGGTCCGCTCCTAGGTTACGTACCAAAGGATGTATCGATATATTTATTGGGCTGTGATCGAGTTGGAAGAGCCGTGTTTCGAATTGCAGCTGCCCTACGGAAAGTAAAACCCGATGTGTTGTTCACAAGTATCGGTCATATGAATCTTGCCGTTTTGCTGATCAAACCGCTTATCCCGGAAAAAACCAAAGTATTTATCAGGGAAAGCAACATGCCTTCTCAGGCCTTCTTTGGGAGCGCTAAATATCATTTTTTTTTAATGCTTTATCGATTCTTATATCCTGCTGCGGATGTCATTGTTTGCCCTGGAGAAGGTATAAAACGTGAATTGCGTGAGCGGTTTAAAATAAAGCCGAACAAAATGATCGTTATCCCAAATGCCGTCCGAGAGAAGGAAATACATGGGGGGATGGGGAAATCCGTTCGGCTTTTTGAAGTCAAAAACCTCAACCTTGTGGCTTCAGGGTCTCTTACAAGACAAAAGGGGTTTGATCTGCTCATAAGGGCTATGTCCAAGCTGGTTAAGAAACGGCCTGAGATTCATTTGACCATCCTGGGTGACGGACCCGACAGACGGGATTTGGAAGAGCAAATCCAAAGACTGGGCCTGTCTGATAAGATTACTCTGGCTGGCTTTCAGGATGACCCCTATCCTTTTCTTTATCAAGCTGATTTGAAAAATTGGATGTCGCATCAATAAGTATTTGAAGGCCTGCCGAATGTCGTTCTTGAATCCCTGTGTTGCGGAACACCGGTGATTGCTTTTGATTGTCCAGGCTGTGTGAGAGAAATTTTCGATGATCCTTCGCAGGGGACTTTGGTGACTGCAGGCAATGTGGATGCACTCGCGAAGGCTATTGAGGGAGAATCCTCTAATTTCCAAAGCAGGCCAAAGGTGTCCCTCTTGCCGAAGAGATTTAATCAGGAAGATGTAATATCCAGGTATGAGGGACTTTTCGGTTGGGTAAGAGCATGCGGTTGAATCGTCCGTCAAAGCTGTCGATCTGTCATTTGATTACCACCCTGGATACGGGCGGGGCGGAGATGATGCTCCAGAAGCTTTTGCTGGGTATGGATCACTCTCGATTCAAAAACCATGTCGTTTGCCTTTCAAAACCGGGGCGCATAGGAGAGGAACTGGCAGGACGGGGAATCCCCGTTTATCACCTGGATCTGCGGAAAAGTCCCCTGAGCATTCTGAGGCTTGCAAAACTCTATCGCCTTCTGCGATTTTTCAGGCCGGATGTTTTGCAGACATGGCTTTATCATGCCGATCTGCTTGGTCTCCTGGTCGGCAAGGTGGCCGGGATCAAAAATATCTGCTGGAATATTCGTTGCTCCTACATAGACTTTGAGAAATACCGGATCTCCACAAAATGGACGGTGAGGTTATGTTCTTACCTTTCTTTTCTGCCTCACACAATTATTGCCAATTCCGGCGCAGGCGTTAAGCACCACATTGGGCTTGGATACAGGGCAAAAAGGTGGAAAATTATTCCCAACGGTTTCGACCTGAGCATGTTTACACCCGACAGAAATGCGAAATCGAAATTGGTAGAGGAATTGTGCCTGAATCGTGATGGGGAAAACATGTGCATCGAGCAGGGTGCCAGTGAGCCTTTTTTAATCGGATTTATCGCACGTTATGACCCTATGAAAGATCATCAAACCTTCATCGAGGCTGCGAATCAGTTAATCGATAGAGGAAGAAATGCCCATTTTGTTTTGGCAGGTAAGGACATCACATGGCAGAACCGTGCGCTTATTAGAAAGATCCCGGATCGTTTTAAAAAAAGGTTCCATTTATTGGGGGAACGCAGGGATGTGGACAAAATCCTCCCGGCATTGGATATCGCATGCTGTATTTCTTTGGGCGAGGGGTTTTCCAATGTAATAGGGGAGGCCATGGCGAGCGGGGTATCCTGTGTTGTCACAGAGGTCGGTGACTCCGCCGAAGTTGTTGGGGACACCGGGCATGTCGTTCCCGTAAGGGATGCGGAGATGTTGGCCGAGGCCTGGGAGGAGGTGCTCGACCAGGGTGGGGAAATGAGGCTGCAGCAGGGTGAAGCGGCCAGAAAACGTGTGGAGGAGCGTTATGACATTTGCAGTATCACGAAACGGTATGAGCATTTGTACAGTCGTTTAGCGAGCGGAGTAATACAACGAACATCGTTTGAAGGCCGCATTCGATGAAACGAGCCGGGAAATCCCACTAAATATCAGCATCTTTGAAAAGATCACGGAGAAGCGGCATGATGAAGGCGATAGGCACTCATATCTACGGATGGTGGATATGCCTCAAAGGGGGAACATGTCGTCCACTCCTGCTCTTGAAACGTCCGAGCTTCAATTTCCTTGATGTATATTTGCTTGAATCGGGTCTGCCGGACGGTCTTGGAGGGTTCATCACAGCTTTGACCTCGACCTATGCCATGTTCGACCGTTGCGTGAAACCCAGAGAGATCGACTATCCCCATGCACACTGAAAATCAATGTAGTCTTTCAGTCATTATTGTTAATTACAATACGGCAGGTCTTCTGGCTAAATGCCTTCGCTCCATCCAGGCGGATGCTCCCCGGAAAACCGAAATCGTCGTTGTAGACAATGCCTCCCGGGACAGGAGCGTTCAATTGATCAGGGAAAAATTTCCCGATGTCCGCCTTATCGCAAACAATCATAATGCCGGGTTCGCCAAGGCGAATAATCAGGCGGCAAAGTCTACAACCGGCCGTTATTTATATTTTCTCAACCCGGATACAGAACTAAAATCCGGAGCACTTCGGGCCATGTGCAATTTTATGGATTCACATCCTGATATCGGCCTTGCCGGGACACGAATCGTCAATCCGGATGGATCGCCTCAACCCTCTGTGGATAATCACTATCCCGGGGAAAGGTATGCCAAGGGCGACCTGAAAGATCTCAAGGGCGAAATTGCATGGGTTTTGGGCGCAAGCATGATCATGGACCGCGGACTTTTCGAGGAACTGAGGGGATTTGACGAGGCCTTTTTTCTGTATGGCGAAGAGCAGGACCTGTGCCTGAGGGTGAGAGAGGCCGGTTTTCGTATCGGATATATTCCTGATGCGGTGGTGGTTCACTGGGGAGGTAAAAGCGAGACGGGAGTGCCTGCTGTCCAGGTGTGGAACAAAAAACTGGATGCCGAATTTGTCTTTTACCATAAGCACTACTCTAACAAGGCGATTAGACTTATAAGGTTGAAAAATCTCATCCAGGCCTTTTGGAGGATTCTAACGCTCAGAATAACCATCTGTTTTCTCTCCGACAAGGAGAGTTCCAGGCAAAAGCTCGAAAAATACCGGGTGGTCTTCCGTAGGTATAGAAGGCGTTCATAATGGCATTGTTTTTCGATTTCAGCCTTTTAAGGCCTTCCTCACTCAAGACAGCGAAGAGATATAAAATTGATTAAAATTGCAATAATTGCCCCCAAATACGGTTTGCTGGGCGGTGCCGAACAATTTGTGTACGAACTCACCGAACGATTATCCAGATTTAGCGACTTTTCAATGGATGTCTTTTCAAGCGAATGGAGCAGTGAGAGCCGGGCAATCAAGTTTCATAAGGTCCCGAGGATCCTTTTCCCACGGTTTCTCCGACCGGTTTTTTTTGCCTATCTTGCAGGTAAGCTTGCCTCCTCTCCCTCTTATGATCTGGTGCACAGCCATGAACGGATTTTTAAGATGGATTTGATGACGATGCATGGCATTCCCCACAAGACTTGGATAAGAGATGTACGCAACAAGCCCTTGAGCCTCTTTGACAGATGTACTGCCTGGGTGGAAAAGAAAGGTTTCACAGAAAATTCTTCTTTACTCGTCATGCCGGTCTCGGGTTTGGCGGAAAGGGAGATTCTCAAGCGCTACCCCATGTTAGAGGGGCGGGTCCGAGTCAGCCATCCGGGAGTTGTCCTGGAAAAGTTCGAGAATCAGAATAAGGAAGAAATTCGAAGAAATATCAGACAAGTGTATGGGGTCTCTGAGCAAGATACGGTCGTTCTGTTTGTGGGAATGAATTTCGAAATCAAAAGACTTGACCTTATTTTAAGGGCCATGGCCATATTGAAAGGGGAAGAACCGAGGGCCTCTCATTTGAAATGTCTGATTGTTGGAAAGGGGAACTCAAAAAGATATATACGGATGGCTCACCAGCTTCAAATCGCAGAGCGCGTCATTTTTGCCGGCCCTTCTGAAAAAGTGGAAGATTTTTATTTTGCCGGCGATATTTTTGCCATGCCGTCGATGTTCGACACCTTCGGGATGGTTGTTCTCGAGGCGATGGCTGCGGGGCTTCCGTCTATTATTACAGAAACGGTAGGGGCAAGTGATCTTGTAAAGGACGGGGTTCACGGAATTGTCATGGGAAGGGATCCCTCCATTTCAGACATGGCGGACGCCTTGAAAAGGTTGCTTGACCCGGCAACCCGGGGCATGATGGCTGAAAATGCTAGAAGGCAGGCGTCTAACGAAACCTGGGATTGTAGAGCGAGCCAGGTCGAAAAGATATATCGTCAAATCATGGATGAAAAATCCTTGTCAAAATAAGGGCCGAATTTTGTTCGAAGGTCCATGGGCCTGCGCTAGGGGAAAGACATTCATTCTGTGTCCTGCGGTATTGAAAGCACTTGTCGCACTGCAGGAAAAATTTCATCAACGTCCAGTTCGTCAAGGCATCGACTTATTCCCGTGTCCCTGCAGCCTTTTTGACGGCAGGGCACGCACGGCCATTTTTTTTGAATCACGCTATGTCGATCACCCCGGGGCGCCCAGGATGCCGGTGATGAGGGCCCGTAAATCCCCAGAGTCGGGGTGCCTACGGCCGCCGCGATATGCTGGCCTGCGCTGTCAAGACCGATAAACAGGCGACATATTTTCAGCACCGCCGGCAGGAGGGACATCGTGGTTTCTCCGACCAGATCGTATGCCCTTTCGCGGCACTCGGTGATAATGGCCTTGGCGCGTTTTTTTTCATCGGGAGAGCCGATTAGAACAACGGGGATATGAAACTCCGAATGGATCTTTTCGATTAAACGGGCATATTTTTCAATGCCCCATTCCTTATATCCCCATAATGAGAAGGGCTGCAGGGCCACCACCGGGCCGTCCGGAGGAACGCCGTTCTCACCCAAAAGCTTTTCGGCTTCAAAGAGTCTTTTCGAAGAAATGGTCATTTCAGGCCTTGGGTGACTGACTTCCATGTCGAAGGCCTTCAAGAGTTTGAGATGATAGGCCGTCACATGCTCGGGAAATTCGTACTGGCAGAATGCGCGATGGGTGAATAGGCGGTTTCGCCAAAGGTTTCCCTTATAGTCGTGATATCCTACCCTTTGGGGGGCACCTGACAGCATGGCCAGAATCGCGCCGCGATCTCCCGTCCTCATGTCGATAGCCAGATCAAAATGAGAGCGCCTCAAATGCAAAAAGAAATCCCGCTGGCAGGAGATTCCTTCCAGGCACCGCCGTTTGTCTTTGCGGATGGCAATAACCCCGTCCGCCCACGGGCACCCTTCGACAAGTTGGGCCGCCTTTTTCCTGACCGCCATCACGATCCGGGCGTTGGGAAAATTTTCCCGAAGGGCGCGGACACACGGGAAGGTCAACACGACGTCTCCAATATCTCCCAGTTGGATCAAGAGTAAGCGTCTGATATTATTTTTGTTTAATGGCCGATTGGCTTGCATTTCTTTCCATGTGGATTCTTGCGCATTAAGTCTGAGCGGTTATCGCTCAGATTTGGGATACCTTCCAGTAAACAAGGACATATCCACCTTGTAGGGCATGAAGGATGTGAAGGGGGAGAGAACGAAAACCTTGAGCCCTCTAGAATCCCTTGCTGGCGCCGACAATTTCACCTTCCGATGAGATCTGCGAAAATCCTTTGATGGCATGCGTACGCTTTTCCCTGCAAATCCTGTCCAACTCGTCATCCAGGCGGTCTCTTTGTCTGTTTTTTGTTACCGGGTGATAGAGATGATACTGAAGGGCCGAAAACCAGAGGTTCTTGCACCTGACCCCGCTGTGGAAAAGTCTGTAACAGATGTCTGAATCTTCTCTTCCCCACAGTTGATCGAAGACCTCGTCATAGCCGTCCACTTTTAAAAAATTACATCGACTCATGGACAGGTTGCAGCCTCTCAGAGACGTCTGAAAAGCGTGGGCCCTTCCCAGCATTCGGCCGATTTTCGGGGCGCGAACTCCGTTTTTTCGGTTCTCCAGACCCCGGAGTAACGGGGAGGGCGGGGAAAAAGAATTCCGCTCCAAAATGGCCTTCGTGTATGCTTCCGGCAGGAAGGATCTCTTACCCTGGAGAAAAATATCCGGTTTTGCAGCGGCCATATGGTCTGCGACAAAACAGGGGTGCATCAGCACATCGTGGTCGACAAGGATCAGGTAGGCGCCCGTGGAAAATTTTACTCCCAGATTTTTGACCCTACCCTGGCGGATGCCCATATCCTCCTGACGGATGTGGCACCACCGGGGTTGAGAGGGTCCCAGGACTTCCTGGACGACCCTTGCGGTCTCGGGACCGGATCCGTCGTCCGCCACGATGATCTCGTCGGGTTGCAGACTCTGCCGAATCGCCGTCTTCAATGTTGCCTTGAGGGCTTGCGGCCAGTTAAAGGTCGTTATGATCAGGGATATTTTCATGGAGGCTTGATGCTTTTTTCTCTCTAAATTTTTTTTGATGATTCATCGAAAATTCTCATTTCACGATATTTGGCATACTTCAGAAAAGAACCTCCCGCATTGAGGAGCGCAATCATAAGACCATCAAAACCTTCTAAGGCTCCCCGTTCCAGCAGATAGGTGCGCAGGAACATCCAAAAGCCATGGGTTATGGGGGCCCACCAGCCCACGCGTTTTCTTTTTCGAAGCATTTCAAGGGCCGAAAGGGTGGAATAGGTTTCCATCTTGTGGATAAGATCCGAATAATTTCGGAAACTGTAATGCCCAATAGAAAAATCCAGGGTCTTAACGTGCCCGCGTGCAAGCCATTGCTCGTGAACCAGGCGCTCACTGAATTGCCCTTGCCTTCGGTTTACAAGGCGGACGATACGGTCCGGCCACCAACCGCAATGGCGGATCCAACGGTCATGAAAAAAATTCTTACGGGAGAAACTGTAGGCGGCGAATGTCCGCCTTTCATTTCGGCTAATCCTTTTAATTTCTTGGGCCGTTTCCACGGGAATTCGCTCGTCCGCATCCAGGATCAAAACCAGGTCGTGGAGGCAGTTATCCACCGCAAATTGCTTTTGCCGGGCATACCCTCGCCAGGGTTCCGATAACACCCGACAGCCGAATTCTTCGGCAATGGAAACCGTGCGGTCGGTACTGCCCGAATCCACAACCAGGATTTCATCGG
Organism: uncultured Desulfobacteraceae bacterium; assembly: GCA_964401325.1. Lineage (GTDB taxonomy): Bacteria > Desulfobacterota > DSM-4660 > Desulfatiglandales > HGW-15 > CAYNYM01. Next base: position 16,451 of record CAYNYM010000008.1, read on the forward strand.
CAAAGGTCAGGCTTTTCAGGCATTCGAGTAACCTGTCGGCCTCATTCTTTGTTATGACGGCAACCGAGATTTTCATTTCCAATCCATACTTACCTGACTTCCGGGGCATGCCCTTCTCTTCTTGCCCCTCCTGCGCCCGGGCCGAAAAGGGCTGGACGGGATAAGAGGTCGTTCTTTGCGGGCGAAAGTATAGGTGCTTTGTTGTTGGGTGTCAATGGTTGCAGGGTCCCTCTGATCACCATCAAGGCATCATTTGCAAATTCTCAGCGGGTGATCTCAAAGAGGATCATCTGACCGGTATCCGGGTGATTCCAGCTCTTGACTGGCTTGAAATGGCGTGGGTCGGATGTGGTCATGAAATCAAAGGTGTTTTTCGGCCAGTGCTTTTCCTCCCAGACGAAATACTTGATGCCCCTTTGTCTTAGGGTGTTAACAAAATATTTGTAATCGGAGCCTACAATGGCTTTGAAATCACGATAGGGCGCGGGACAAGGAGACCCGGGGTAATCGAGGTTCGCATAAAAGGAGGTCCAGCGGAGGATGTGCATGGAAGTCGCGACATCTATGATGTGATCGTTTCCTTCTCTTTGGGCGATCGTTTCTCCAATGTCTTTGAAAACGGATTTATCGGCCTCTCTTGAATCGAGATTCTTGGGCAATCCAAAGGCCAGGATGACCAGGCAGATGATAGAAAATGTTATTCCAGGCCCGATCCTGAAACGGGCATTTATAAAATAAACCATTTTTTCTATTCCAAACCCCATAAAAATACAAGCCGGTATCAGGAGAGGAACGAGAAAGCGGGTATCGATGACCCATGTTTGCAGAAGATGAACATACAACACCACGAACATGCATGCGCAAATCAAGAGCAGGTATGGAAGGCGTTTGTCTTTTTTCGTTTTGGCCCTTATTCCTGGAAGGCCTAAGATGAAGACAAAGAAGAAGGGATAAAAAAAGGCCCTAATAATGTGAGCAATGAGCGTCCCAAGGGCGATCAACCAGACCAGGTGCCTTGCCTTTTCCAAAAACCGTTCAAGATGGGAGACTTCCGGTTGATGGACCATGGCGGCCAGGACGGAGCGCAGGTGATTGTAATCAAGAACTGGACGGGATAGCTTGTGGATGATTTTATGGGTTCGGAAAACATCATCTAAGGATGAACCGGTCGTCGCCAATACAAGGGTAGATAGGGGGACCAGAATGATAAGAGGGGCAATAAAAAAGAAAATTTTCTTGTATCTTTCTTCGCGCTGAAAGAAAGAGAGGTAAATGAGGGAGGCAAAAAGAAACACGATAATCTCGATCCGATTCCATGCGCCCAAGAGAAAAAACAGGCTGCTCAGCGTCAAATAGAAACATTTTTTGGAGTCGAATTGGCGTACAAAGAAATAAAGGCCGAAAGCCACAAAAAACCACGCCACCGGGTCTCTGACGACATCGACGCTTCTGGACACGAGAGCGGGTATCAGGGAAACGATCAAGGTCGTCGTAGCGCTGGTTCTCTCGTCGAAGAATCGTCTTACCAGAAGGTATGTCGGCACCAGGAGGAGCGTGCCGAAAATAAGTGATATGGACTGAGCGGAAAGAATCCAATCGTGAAAAATGCCGTATGCACCCGCGATCAATAGCGGATACATGGCAACATAATTCATGGCGCAAGTCGTGATCTGATCCCAGTTTCCATAGTAAAGGGCCCGTGCCTGATGGATGTAGAGGACCCCGTCAGGATTGATAATCCCCACGTTGAGGCAATCAAACAATCTGATGGCAAAACCAAATATTATAATGAGAAATATCAGGTAGGTATAGGAATTCGTGCTTCCGTGAGAGGGTCTGGAAGGGCTTGATTGAGTTGTGCCAGAGAAGATCTTCATGGATTCTGTGCCGTCTTTGTCTTTGGTTGGCGTTCATCCGGTATTGGTCATTACCGGATTCGAGCTAATAGCAATCAGCGATCAGCAAAAACCTTTAAGAAACAGGGCCTTAAACTAAAAACTAAGTGCCCAATATTCATGGCCGGTCGCTCCATCCGAAAATCATATGTTTCTGAACGGAAAAGGGTTGCAAGTCCCGGCGTGCATTTATTATCGAGACTGCTGGACAGGTTTCAGGTATGATCCCCAAACTTTATAACACATCATTAAATATTGTCATCTGATCCAAGAAAAATACGTATTATCTCTACATTGTTAAGTTTTTGAAGGCAAGGCATTTTTGAAAGGCAAACCGGCGAGTTATAAGCGATCGCGCGTCCCCGGCAAAGAAAGAGCACCCCAAGCAAGAGCGAGCCTGGCATGCTTTCGTTGTTTTGGGGTGAGCCCTTTTTGCTTTTCGGAGAAAAACCGTGAAGCTTACCATTCATAAATACATATTTCATGAGATGTGGCCCGCATTCTTATCCACAATCCTGGTCTTCACCCTCATCACGGTGGGAACCAGGATGCTCTCCCTTACAGAGTGGATCGTTGATCGAGGGGTCCATCCATCCCACATATTTGAACTTATCTTTTTCCTTCTTCCAAATGTCATCCTTTTCGCCCTGCCCGCCGCAAGCCTTATCGCCGTTTTGGTCGCCTTTCTCAGAATGTCTCAGGACAGCGAGATCATCGCTTTCAATTCGCTGGGGATCAGCCTTTACCAGATGCTGCCGCCTGTCATCTCCTTGTCCCTGATCAGCTGCCTCATGGCAAGCTTTATTGCTTTTTTTGGGGCGCCCTGGGGCAATCGGGCTTTTAAGGATACGGCCTTTCGGATCGTCGAATCGCGGGCGGATGTCAACATCAAGGAACGGGTATTCTATGAGCCATTCGACGATGTCGTTTTTTATGTCAACA
>CAYNYM010000009.1:0-13582 GCA_964401325.1 uncultured Desulfobacteraceae bacterium
CATCACCCATTGGCTATGTATATTGTCTTTGAAGTGAACCTGAGTGAACCAAAAAATGAAAAAAATGCATTTTTTTGAAAATATTTTCATTTTTTCGATTTCTAGACCGGTTTGCTCTCCTGAAGATTTTGGAAATGTGGCATTCCGGGTATTGTGGCAGGGAATATATCGATAAATATAGGAGCAGAAAAGGCAGGGCCGTGTGACCCTGCCTTCAGGTTTGGACAAGTGATGAACAAATTTAAGGGGTTCGTCCTATTAGCCTACTATAAAATTTCATTTTCAAGGCTACCATTTGTGTTTACCCTTTCGCTTCGCCTTTTTTTTCATTTTTCCGGGTGGGTACCGCTTGCGGACTTCCTCGTGGTGTTGATATGGCCTCGGCGAATCCATTTCTAGGGTCACGTAGTCACCTACATCGACCCGAATAGCTCTAGGCAAAGACACCGAAACCTGCCATCTTCCATCACGGTAATAGAAATACGTCCCTCTTGCCCGCTCATAGTAGACACTGGATGAAGGATAATAGCGATAGTGATGTTTTGCTCTGTAGCCGCGGGCCGGAGCCCAAGGCGGTGGTCCCTTCTCTGGTTTGGGAGGTGGCTCCCTGTAATCCGGTCCGCTTTCGAAGGCGATGGTTCTTAGATGACATCCCACCGGCATGAGTAATATTACGAGACACACCGACCCCAAAAATATCCATCCAATTGATTGTCTTCTTCGCATAAATTTCTCCTCATAGATAGCACATAGGACAGAAATCCTTTTGCTTTCTGCAAAAGGATTTCCGGTTTTAAGCACCATCTTACCTATCGGCCATTTATGGGGAAATCTTAATTTCTCATGGGATCATCCATTCTATATTTGGGAGCCATATATCCCTGCATCATCACCCTGGTACAGTAATAGCCCGTAGAAAGCACTTTCCAAACAAAAAAAACGAAAAAATTAAAAAATCTATTTTTTTTATTGGACTGGGGATCCTATCCTTCAAAGAACTTATCCAGGTCATCAGCAAGTTGTTTGACCGGGACGCGCTCCTTCTTTCTCTGATAATCCTGCTCAATTACCATCCCGCTCAGGTTGCCATGCAAAATCTCAATGGCCGGTTCGTAGAATCCTTTGCTGAAGATCTCCGCATTGAGGTACGTTTCGTCTTCAATATATTTACTCCCACGGCGCACCTTTTGCGCTGAAAGCATCTGGGGCACCTTTCAGAATCACACAATCCATTTCCTTCATGTGCTGACGGTAACTTTTGAGCACCTCCCTATGTAATTGCAAGGGTTATCCGAAACCAGTTCCTTTTGTTTAGATTTTCGGGCCATCGTATTACCTTCCGATTGATAAAAAGAAACAATTACCGGTACCAGGGTCGCAAAACCTGAACATCAGATGGGCATTTTCACGGTAATATCCCCCATGCCTGTATATCTCCGGATGTTTTCTGGCGTATCTATCCCATTCTTCCCAAGATCTCCAATGACCCTGGTAATTATACCGATGCCCTTTATGATCATGGTGTATGTAATGACGACGTTTGTCATAGGGGCGCTCCCTGTATCCACGATGCTTGTGGTAATCAGGACGTTTATTGTAATCACGACGATTACGGATTTCGCGGCTGTGTTTGGCTGCCCCCCTTTCTCGCTCACGCTCATATTTTCGAGATTCTCTGGCTTGTCCCTCATAATGCTTGCGATTTTCTCGCTCCATTTCCTGCCGGTGTTTTTGATATTCCTTTTGATACTCTTTTTGTTCTTGCCATTCTGTGTTTTTACCTCTTCCTTTAAGCCGCTCATCAGCAAGAGCTTGAGAGCCTGTAAGCATGAAGAGACCTACCAGAAGAACAGTTATGAGTATAAAAAAGGATGAACAAGGATTTCGCTGTCTTTCTCCCATGTCTAACCTCCAAATTGAAAGATTATTGCATTAGACGAACACGATCCACAAAAGGTTTACGGTAAAGTGAGAAGGTGCACAAAGCGATTTAGGAAAAGCACCAAGTCTACATGGTCTATTTTTGATTATGTTACGGTCCAGAAGAAACCAAAAAAACACCTTTGCATCCTCTTTCCTGTCTCATTAAATACCCCCTTTCATACTTAATTTCAATCAGCGATGGGGCACAGTAAATTTTTCGTCTTTTCATGGATCTAAAATCCACTTTCCATACGTATGGAAACACTATCGTCCTGACCGTCCAGATCGTTCAAGCTTACAACATTGATAGGTTTTTCGTGGGCTATCAGGAGTGAATTCTACGATGGTCGCGCACTTTTCCTGCGTCCTGAATGTGTGATCTGGACCCCTGCTATAAATCGAGCATAAATATTCATGCCAATTATTATACCCCCCCCTCCCTTTGACTTGCCGTGTAAGGATATTTAATAAGACATCCTGCCCATTTTTCAGATTTACTCATCAGGACAAATACTTAACCATCTGAGAAAGGAGGAGAGATTTCCCATTCAGAACAGATGAAATAGTCCAGTTTAAAACAGTTCAATAGAGAAATAGGGCCAGTGGATCGACTCGATCTGCTGGTCCTTTTTGTGTCACAAACCACAAGCAAACAACAGATTCGAGATCATCAGGAATCAGATCCTGGAGGAGAAGGACGAGGTGGTTGTCTTGGGGAAATTGATTGCCGAAAATGTGGTCAAGTACCAATTTGGATCGAGTAGGGTCACCAGGTCAAGGGACACGGGTGAGATCATTTCTATTGCCGATGATCTCAAGGCCGCTGCCACGGATTCCCTGAAAAAGTGCACCACACTTCATGGAGTAGGTCTTCATCTTCACAATTGAGACAAGGCCACTACCGAGAGGAACCGCCAAGAAAGACCTGACAACGGCGGGGACGGGGAGAAAGGATCGGCCGGTGGAAATGGAGGGAATGGCTGCAATGGGAATGCCCAGGTCACCAACAAGCACCTTGGCTACATCGTTAAAGAAATAATTGGGCACAGAGATCTCTCAATGACAAACCGTTTCGCCCATCTTATCATTTCCCGAAAATTGTTAAGCCAGGAGAAATTGGCGAGGTTCTATTCCAGTGATAACGGCGTTCTTAATCCGAGTGGGGAACACATAGGGAACACAGAGGGGTAAAATAAACTATTTCCAATAGAAAAGGGTAGACGGGAAAACCCCTAACCTACCCTTATTACTACCTTTTCTGGTCGGGACGCGGGGATTTGAACCCCGGGCCCCCTGAACCCCATTCAGGTGCGCTTCCAGACTGCGCCACGTCCCGATCTGTATCTTGCTAGTATCCTACCCCTCATGTTTTTTGTCAAGCCGAAAAACACATCCCTGGCCTACCATTGAGGCATCACCCGTTCGGGCATGGGTGGCGGGCCAGCGGCAAAAAACGAAAACCCATGCACAAAAAAATGTGCATTTCCTTATTGCCTAAGATTGAACCCGATCACATCTTCCCATAATAAGCCTATAAAATCATAAAGTTACGCATCGGGCATAACGCTTGCATTGAATCTTCCCCCTTATCCATTTCTCCTTGCGAGGCCATTTCCATGAGTCGCACAGATTGCATCAGCAACCGCAATTTCAAGATCATAGCCACCTACGTGAGCAGCAAACTGGGCCACCACGACCTTCTTTTTGAGGACCTCACCTACCCCGCGGACCGCTATGCCCGCCCCGATGATTTTTTCCTCAACGAAGATGAATGGACCACCTACTCCAATTTTCAAAGGCTCATACGCACGGCCAAGACCATGGTTGGAGAACCGTACTTTTATTTTAACTGTGGCGCCTCTTCAGCGAAACTTCGATCCTGGGGACGATACGATTATTTTGTCAGGGTCTTCCAGACCCCGAGCGACGGGTACAGAAGGATTCCTTTTTTCAACCAGAATTTCAACGATACGAAGGATATCGAAGTCATTAGCCCTCCCCATCGCGACAAATTGTCCGGAAAGACGCGCATTCTTTTAAGGGTCCAATATCACGAAGATTTTGATGTCCAGAAAGACTATATCAGCGACCCCTACAGAAGGGGCATCATCTCCGCGATTCCAACGATCTGGGGACTGCGACCCGCCACGGTAAAACAACCGATGAATCCCTATGATCCCGAGATTCTTCTTAACGAAGAAACGGAATTTGCCCCTTTCAAACTCGACGCCAGGGTGGAGCATGGGGATCTGACCATCAAACATCCCCTGGATAATCATCGCAGAAAGGTGGGGAGGAGTATCCTGTTGGAAGCGGATACCGTCAACGGCCGGGAGGTTTTTCTCGGGAGACACAAGGAACGGCCCGCGGGTGCAGAGGGTCCGTGCAATGGCACGGAGGCGATCCTCATTACCGAAACGGTTCAGATAGGTGACAGGATTCTTATCAAAGCGGGAGAAATTTTTAAGGCCCCCTACTTCCTCCTGGATGTCACCTACGAGGATCTGTCCTTCAGGAATCGTCTCTCCCTGGCCTTTCGGGTGAGACGCAATCCGATCGAAACAGGGAAAGGGCTCATCGATACGATAAACAGCCTCAGAGAGACCATGACCGCCCGGAACAGGGCCTACCATGATCTTAAAACGACCAATGCAAGGCTGATAGAGGCCAAGAATAAGGTAGATGATTATGCCCGAAACCTTGAGAAAAAAGACAAGGAGCGAACCCGGGAACTGCGAAGCGCCAAAGAGGAATTGATCCGTTTTAATAGGGATCTTGAGGCCAAAGTGGATGCCCAGGTCGGGGAACTCAAGCGATACAGCGAACTCCGACGCTATTTCTCCCCTAAACTGACAGAAAGGATCCTTTCCGGCACAGACGCCTTCGGCACCGAACCCCAGCGCAGGATGATGACCGTTGTGTTCTCGGACATCAGAAACTTTTCGGCCTTTACGGACACTCTCGAGCCTGAAGAATTATTTCACCTTCTGGATGAGTACCTCTCGGAGATGACCCAGATCATTCATCGATATGACGGCACGCTCAATAAGATCATCGGAGACGGTTTGCTGGTCTTTTTCGGTGACCCGATCCCGATCGATGACCATGCCTGTCGCGCCGTCCAAATGGCAACAGACATGCAAAAAAAAGTTTTTCAATTGAGAGACGCGTGGCTCCGCTACGGTCATAGTCTCGGGATCGGGATCGGCATCAATACCGGCTATATGACCGTGGGCAACATCGGGTCCGAGATGCATAAAGATTATACGGTCATCGGCAACCAGGTCAACGTCGCGGCCCGTCTCGAAGCCCTTGCAAAATCAGGTCAAATATTGGTCAGCCAGCGCACCTATAGGCCCATCAAGGACCACTTTCCCGCAGAAAAGGTGGGCGAAATCCAGGTAAAGGGCATCCACCATCCCATTACCACCTACAATATCAAGGTCCCTTGAACCCAGGGGCGCCCTGAAAAGAGGAGCAATTACCTCAAACGCCTCCATGTCCCTCGTGAAGACACCGTTAAAAAGTGCCAAGGTATTCACGCCAGTCTCTGCGCCTGACAGGCAAAGCCGATGGCCCCGATTTCCCGCACCTCTTGTTTTCGGGGACATTTGAAGAGCATTGACTTCTGCGGAATCCCATCTGCCGAGAGCAAGTCAGGCAGGCGTTGCGGAATGGGAATCAGGTTCTCCTGCCGCTTCCGGAACGATCTTTTCCGACTCTGCTTCTACTTGTCGTCCATTAACGGTCAATTCGGCGGTATCCGCATCCCCTTACTCCACGACAAAATGAAGGCATTCCTTTTAGAGTTATAAGGGCCGGATCATTTCCCCACAGATACCACTTCAGAAAGAGATTCAGCATTATTCGCAAGCACTCAATATCAGCAACCGCAGTTAAGGGAATTTCACCAGCCCTGTTAAGGCCTCATTTGAAAAAACCTTTTTCTACCAGGAATGCAAAATCGCCCCTCCTTTACACGCCTCTACACAGGGCAACGGCGGGCTGTCGCCCTGAGGTTTACAAGGATTACATTCGTATCTTACCTTTTTTTTCTTCCCTGCCGCGACAACGGCTACAGGTTCGTCTCTCATGGGATCGTTGGGATCCTCATCGAGTACTTCAAAAATATGGGCCGGGCAGGCGGCCACACAATCTCCACACCCATCGCACTTATCCGTGTCAATGGTGATGAAGTAACTCCCCGAAGCATCACTGTATCCGTAATGGGCAAGCATGGAATCACCTCTTTGTTGATATGACAAGAAGGGGGGCGATCACAACGGGAATAATTCCTTATATCGCCTTATCCTTGTTTTTATCCATGATACGATGTTCTTGTGCCATCGGATGCCGGTCCTATTTTTTTCTTCCCTTGCCTTTTTGGCAAAGCGCGTGACCGAAAAGCGCGGCACCGACGGCGCCGGCGATCTGTGTATCCCATTTCGTCTTCTGGGCCTCAAGGCCGATTTTCGGCATCAACCGCTCAATCACACCGCGATTCTTGGCCATCCCCCCGGTAATGCAGAATTCGGGCTGCACACCGACCCTTTCGACCAGGGAGAAAATCCGATCCGCCATGGCCTTGCAGTAAGCCGCGAGCACTTCTTCCGTCGTCCATCCCTTTCTCAGGAGACCTGTGGCCTCGGATTTAGCATAAACCACACAGGTACTGGAGACGGCTTCAGGCTCCTCGCCCTTGAACTCGAAGGACCTGTCACCGACTTCGTTGATGGACACGCCGAGAAGATCCGCGAACACTTCCATGCCACGTCCGGTACCGGCGGCGCACTTGTCGTTCATCAGAAAATTCGTGACCTTTCCTTTTTCGTCGCACTGGATGGCCTTAATATCCTGACCGCCCACGTCCAATACGGTCCGAACCTGGGGGCCGTAGATAAAGTTGGCACCCCTGGCATGACAGGCAATTTCGGTGATGGAACGGTCGGCGAAGGGCACGTTGACCCGGCCGTAGCCCGTGCCTATGCAGTAGTCAACCCGGTTCTCATCCATTCTAGCGCCCTCAAGGGCATAGTTCAGGGCGTTTCTCGCACTGTTCGGACTGTCCGAACCTGTCCGCATGTTCGCGTATGCAAAGATATCCCCGTCGCCCATAATGACGGCCTGTGAGCTCACGGAACCCACATCGATCCCCACGGTGACGTATTTTGCCCTCTCAATATCTATATCGGGATTCTTCCAGTTGGACTCCGTCCACCTCCAGAATTCATTTTTCTCTTCAGCCATTTTCATATCCTCCAATTCTCATGAATCTTGTCTTCCCGTCAGCCCTGTTCAGCAACCACAACGGCGGCACCGACAGCCATACCGAATTCCGGTTGTTCCGGGATGAAGACCTCGGGCACCCCCAGTTCCCGCAACATGGCGTCCTTGAACCCGGGATTGTAACCCACGCCGCCCATCAGGACGATGTCTTCATTCACGCCGACCCTTCGAATCATGGAAACGACACGGCTTGCAATGGCGTCATGAATGGCTCGGCTGATATCCTGTTTGGAGGTCTTTGCATGGATGAGTCCGACCACTTCGGATTCCGCAAAGATGGCGCACTGTGCGTTCATGGGGATGGTCTTGTCCGACTGGAGGCAAAGGGGGCCCATATCCTCGATACTCACCTCGAGTGCCCTTGCCATGGCCTCAACAAAGGCGCCGGCACCCGCCGCGCACTTCTCGTTGATGGCGAAGTCAACCACGTTGCCGTTTTCATCCGCCTTCACGGCCCGACCTTCTTCGGCGCCGACATCGGCAACGGTCCTGGCCTTGGGGAAAAAGTAGGTCCCGCCCTTGGCCATGGCCTTGATATCATTAACCTCCTCGCAATCTTTGATGCTGGCTTTACCTGATCCGGTTCCGCCCCATTTATCCACCTGATCCTTGGAGATGCCGGCGTTCTTCAGGGCCGCATCTACGGAGTCGTTAATGGCAGCTTCCTGATCGAAACCGGTAAGAACCGTTCCTTTACCAACGATGTCACCATCTTTCATGATGACGGTCTTTGTGTTCTTGGCACCACAATCAATCCCTGCAGCTATCATTTTCCAAACCTCCTCAAAAATCTCAATGTACGAGATCTACTTTCTCATTATTTCACGGCCTTCGGCTTATCCAGCCCCAAGCTCTCCAGGAAGATATCGATCCTGTTCTGCGTGGCTTTCTCGTCGAATTCCTTCTCATCACCCATGTTACCTTCATAGGTCATGACCTTGTTTCCTCTTTTCAGGAGACCCAGGCGGTTTTCGGCGATACCGACGGAGAGTCCCTCACAGCCCCGATTGTAATGCAGGATGATGCCGTCAACGCTCCATTTCTTGGCTATGGCGTCCATCATCTGGGTCTTGTATTCCGGGCTGTAATAATGCTGATATTCGGGCTTGCTCAGATGCCAGTCTGCCAGCACTTTGCAGATTTCATATCTGTCTGCGGGTTTTTCTTCGGGCAACGGTCTGGGAACGAAGTCATTGTTCTCTTCGTCATAGAGCCACATGCCCTCAAGGCCGAAGGAGTAAAGGGACCCGATGGAAACGGCACCCCATTCTTCGAGGTGACGATAAATCTTGAGGAATCCCCAGGGCGGCTGGGTATCGCTCATGACACGGCACCTTTCATTGGGCACTGCGGCGATTCCGCGATCCACGCGATCCTGGACCTCATCCAGCAGTTCCTCGTAGAAATCGGCGAATTTACCGTTCGACTTTTGGAGGGTTCCGAAGACGTACAGGGAATAAATGGATTTTTCATCCATTGGCGCGGGGATTGTCCGATTGAGCATGCAGCACTTGGCCCAGGTGTGGGTGGAACGAATATCATTCCATGCGGCTTCTGCAAACAGCTCGTCATCATAGGTCCTGCCCGTGGTCTTCTCCATCCATTCGATACCGTCCATCAACTGGTCGGCAACGTAGGTGATCCTGTGCTCATACATTTCATGGAACGGAGGATAGGCACCGACGCCGACGTCGATGCAGTAAAGGGGCGTCCCGCCTTCCAGGACCGCGGCATTCTGATACCACTTGGCATGGGAGCAGCAGATGTGCTGGCTCCAACCAAAGTCGGCCTTGGGGAAGGGTGCATCTTTTACAAGGGCATATTTGTCCACCAGGATGGATCCCCAGTAGTTTCTCATGTAGGCACAAAGATCCCTGGCAAAACCAAAATTTTCGGCAGCCGTCAGGAATTCGGCAGACAGGGGTTTATCAAAGGCGCAGGACGCCCCATAGGGCTCGCCCGTGATGCAGTAGACGTCTCGTCCCAATCCGGCGGGAACCGCATCAAAGGCCCAAGCGCTTCCCATCCAGCGGAGCCCGCCCTTTTCATGGGCATCGTTAAAGTTTTTGTAGAATTCTTGCCTCAGCTCCTTGGCCTTTGCCCAGCATTTCAATGGCTCAGTGGGATATTTTGCCCCCGCCATGTGTAATTTCTCCTAATATTCGCTAACTCTCTTAGCGTAAGACCTCTTAGAACAGATCGTCCTCTTCCTCCAGGGTCTCCAGGAAAGCCTCGACGCGAATGGCGAAGGGTCCCACGGCGACGGTGACGTCAAACTCCAAAAAGTAGGTGGGAACACCGTTTTCTTCCAGGTGCCTTCTGATAAAGGGGGTATCGAGTTCATGCGGGTCACAGAATTTCTGCTGGATAACGATCGCACCGTCCACGTTGAAATCCTTGGCGAACTTCAGTATCCGGTTGAGTCTGGTCCTCTCCGGCCAATCCTTGGAGGGGCAAGGCGTTCTTTGCACATACCTGGCCGCGATGGACCTCAGGGGATCACCGTCGTCCGTGTCGACTTCATCCCAGAAATACCTTGTGGTCGTGCAATGTTCTTCGACGACAACGGTGGCGCCCACGGACTCATGCAGACCCAGTGTCTCGACCATGTTGATAAATTCGATGTCGTCGTTCTCACTTCCCACGATGAGAAGTCTCTTGCCGGGATTTCTATTCAGTTTCCGGGTCTTGAGTAGCTCTATCGCCTCCCGGGCCACGGGCAGCCATTCCCTGGCGTCCGTAAAAAATTGTGAACAGGCCATGTACATGGCCTCGGTGCCCAGAATAGGCGGATTGTCCTGCTTTCTGAACTCGTAGATGTCCTTCATGGCCTTGCGCGCATCGTTCATGATCTTGATACCGCGTTTCAGGTCGCTGTCGGTAATGGTTTTTCCGGTCAACTCTTCCAGGTGCTTTATGAGAAGCTCATATTCTCCGACCAGAAAAGGCACCGCCCGCGGGCTCTGCACGTGACTGGGCATGGGCAGGTAGTGGCTCCAGCCAGGGTTCTTATGGAGGTCCCAGGATGAGAAGGCCTGCCCGAGGTGGAGGCAGGACTGGCCGATCGTGATGCCATCCAGGTAATCATATTTGCCCTTCAGTCCCTGGGCAAGCACATCGCGGCAAAAGGGACAGAACATGGCAAAAATGTGCGGCTCAGTTACATCCTGAATCTCATGGGAGCCAAGGATCCTCACGGGCAGGACGTCAAAGGCATAGTATATCTCTTCGGGGCAATAGGTGCAGAAATATCCGACCAACTTTCCGGCAGTCCTCTTTTTCCAGTCCTCCTGGTATTCATGACGGTTCTCATACCATTCTTGAAATTTCGCAATGGCCATTACAAAATTCCCCCTTTTGAACCCGCCATTTTGTATGAGGACTTGCTCAAACCGCCCGGTGCCAGCGCAAAGTCGTTATTCAAGAACCCTTCCCAGATTAATAAAACTGCTTCGGCCGAAACCCAGGGTCTTAAAAAAGGACAAAATGTCCGTGGAATCCCACCTGACCGATGTAAAGATATTTTTAATGCCCCTCGCCTTGTAGAAAGAAAATATCTCGTCCGCCAATCTCTTACCGATTCCCCTGTCCATATATTTAGGATCAACCCCCAGCATGGTGATCCAGGCACTCTTCTCAATGCCGAAAAGCCCTGAAACGATATAGCTGATCATGTAGCCCGCAACTTCTTCGCCAACGACCGCCACGAAGCTTGCATTTTCGGCTTTTCGGGCTTCCATTGCAACAATCTCTTTAAAATTAATCTTGACCTTTGCCTGCGTAATCGCCGCACTTATCTGACTGATTTTTTCCCCGTCGCCCTCTCGAATTCTTCTAATTAGGATTTTGTCCACCAACACATTCCTTCCAGCCCGAAAAATAGGAGACCTAATCAATTCTGATGATTTTGACATGATGATCCACCCAGTCAGGAGGAAGGTAAACCCGGCCACTGTTCCCACTTAGCCTGACTTTCTTTTCGATCATCTCTTCGCCGTAGACCTCAAATTTCACCTTGCCCTCGGCGATCACAACAGCAGAATATCTTTCATTAATCTTCGATTTCTTTTCGTTCGCCACTTGAAAAGCCTTTAGGTATTAAGAGCAGGCATGGATGGGACGCATATTCACGATTCGGTGATCATCCTCAGGACCCTGGCTGAACCCGTATCTTTTCCGCGGCCCCCAAAGACCCCGCAACCCTTTGGTTGTTCTACCTGTCGACCTGCTCCCATGCAGTTGCATAAGTTTACAATTTAATTACATTTTAGCTACAAAGTAACTATATGAAAAATTCAAAAATGAAGTCAAGAAAAAAGACCCCACGTCTCCAGGAAATTCTCCAAAGGCTGTATCATATCGAAGATTCTAACGTTTAAAGGCCTTCCCAACTTTTTTAATTTCAAAAGCTTGAGAAGGGGAGGCCTTGGATTGACCGGTTTTTCCCATCATTGCGGCATCAGTTTGATTTAAGATGGATTCGGTGATTTTCCTTCCACCTCCCAAAAGCCGTGACACGTTTTGCACGATTTTGGGCTGCAGGATAGCATTTCCATACAATTTTAACCAGTCAAGAAACCTGGCCCAGAGGACCAGGCTTGTATCGACATAAATATGCGCGGGACAGAATGATGCCTCAATGTTGGATCAGGACGGAATTCCGCGCCTTGCTTTGATATTGAAAACTGTGGTACGAGTCGATGATCGCGCCTTATTTCAATGAGACCCTGAGGGCGCAACCGGGGGGGGGTATCAGGTGTCAGGTAATACCCTTACGGTTGTGTTCTGCATGGGGTTTATCTCCCTCATGAAGGCCGAGAGCTATGGGTTTTGGCGGGGTGTATTTCGCGCCGGTGTTCAGAGTCGGATTGTCAGGATCTAACTGATGGTCAATGCTTGACTTTTTGAAACGCATTAAGGAAAGGACCGGTCATGGCAATCTCTTTTCAAAACGCTGCACCCATACAAACATGTCACCCTCGGGAAGGGCACGTTGCCAAATGAAAACATACACCCAAGGCCTCCTGGCCGTTCATCTCGCCGTACTTCTTTTCGGGCTTTCAGGCCTTTTCGGTAAATTGCTCCCGCTCCCCCCGCTCGTCATCGTGCTGGGCCGCACCCTTTTCGCATCTCTTACCCTCGGCCTGGCCCTAAGATGTCAGAGGCGATCCATACGTGTCCGTTCGAGATCCGATTTCCAGGTTTTTTTTCTCCTGGGAAGCATCCTGGCCGTCCACTGGACCACATTCTTTCACGCCATTCAGGTCTCCACCGTGGCCGTGGGACTGCTGACCTTTTCCACCTTTCCCGTGTTCGTGACCTTCATGGAGCCCTATTTCTTCGGGGAAAGGCTCCGCGTCTTTGACGTCTTGACGGCCCTCCTCGTCTTCTGCGGGCTTGTCCTGGTGATCCCCTCCTTTGATTTCGGGAATCGGATTACCCAGGGGGCCTTCTGGGGTACCGTCTCCGGGCTCACCTTTGCGGTTCTCTCTCTCCTGAACCGAAAATATGTTCAGACCTACAGCTCTTCGGTCATCGCCTTCTACCAGAATGCCATCGCGGCTCTAATCCTTCTGCCCTTCTGGTCCCTGGGAGCAAAGGCACTCGATATCAGGAATCTCCTTTTTCTGGTGATCCTGGGGGTCTTTTGCACGGCCCTTGCGCATGCCCTTTTCATTCACAGCTTAAGGGACATACGTGCTCAGCTTGCCGGTGTGACGGCAAGCCTCGAACCCGTTTACGGAATCCTCCTCGCCCTGATCCTGCTGGGGGAAGTCCCATGCGCAAGGACGGTCGCGGGCGGGACACTCATCCTGGGGACCACGGTGCTTGCCGCGATGAGGCCGAAAACCGCATCCTGACGAATAATGTCATCAAAAAAGGCAGGCCTTCAAGGAATGCACAGATACTCAAAATGAAAACTCAGACATTGAAATCCGATACCCTTCTCCTCCTCACTGCAGCCATATGGGGCTTTGCCTTTGTGGCTCAGAGAATAGGCATGGCCTATCTGGGGCCGTTCTTCTTCAACGGGGCTCGCTTTGCCTTGGGCAGTCTGTCCCTGTTCCCGCTATTGATAGTGAAACAAAGCGGAAAAACGACGGACAACCAACCCTTCCCCACTTCGAAGGGAGAGAGGAGAATCCGAGAAATAATCGGGGGAGGTTTGGCGGGATCAGCCCTTTTTCTTGGGGCCTCTTTACAGCAGGTCGGGCTGGTTTATACGACGGCGGGCAAGGCCGGGTTCATCACGGGTCTCTATGTGGTGATCGTACCGCTTCTCGGGTTTCGGCCAGCTTCTTTCAGCAGGCGGCAGTAAAGGAAGCTGGGATGATTTCATCCGAAATTACTGTCTGGAACTGTCAGAGCTTCC
>CAYNYM010000009.1:13592-19265 GCA_964401325.1 uncultured Desulfobacteraceae bacterium
TGTGGTGATCGTACCGCTTCTCGGGTTATTCTTCGGACAAAACTGCGGTAGGGGTACTTGGGTGGGCGCCGTTCTGGCGACCTCGGGGCTCTATCTCTTGAGTGTGACCGAAAATTTTTCGATCGCCTTGGGTGATCTGCTGGAACTCATCGGGGCCTTTTTCTGGGCGGCCCATGTCCTCATTATCGGTTGGCTCTCGCCAAAAATCTGCCCCCTCAAACTGGCCTTTTATCAGATCACCACCTGTTCCCTCCTTAGCCTCCTTACGGCGTGGCTCATCGAGTCCTTCTCTCTTCAGGCCCTGCACCAAGCCGCCTTGCCGATCCTTTACGGGGGTCTCCTCTCGGTTGGTGTGGCCTACACCCTCCAAGTCGTGGCCCAGCGAAACACCAAAGCGGCCCATGCCGCAATTATCCTGAGCCTTGAGGCCGTCTTTGCTGCCCTGGGCGGATGGATCATACTGGGAGAGACGCTGAACAACCGCGGGCTGATTGGGTGCGCCCTCATGCTTGCCGGCATGCTGAGCTCTCAGACTCGCACCTATCGTTTCAATCGCTGATGGTCTTTCTTAGATTGGGGAGCGTCTCGGGCTTATCTCTATGAACAATCCGGCTGTCACCATCACGTGCCGTGACATTTTCATATACCCCATCATCCCTTTTGACCAGTTTGGTAAAACCAAGATCCTTCAGTTCGCTGTTGGTTTTCGGGGTATTGATAAAGGGTCGTGAGATGATCTTTCTGATCGCCTTTCCGCAGTCCGGGCATCGCGCGAGAGGCGGTTCCTGCAAGGATTGACTCACCTCAAACACAGCACCCCTAGAGCAGGGTTTCCCGATATGTTCGTATTCATAAACAGGCATAACGCGTCTCGCTTTGGCGCCCCGCCAACGGCGGGACATAATCTGAAGTTTGCCAAGAAATTCTAGGACTTCTCCTCCTTATGGCAGATGCAATGCTTTTCTCCGCAAATATCGCACACATAAGTATCTTCAGGAACAGTCCCTGTTCTTGATCTTCGCAAGAAATACAGGGCACAGCACGCTGCAAGCAAAAACATCCCGATCATCCACCACATTTTGAACTCCCCCGAGGCCCCATTGTCCTGAACCCAGTACGGTGTAAAATCGGATTCATGTGTCCTTCTACTTCTCAGCCTTTAAGGTAAGATAAAGCGTTCCGCCACTCCGTTTGGTCAGGAGGAGAAGGGTATCCCCCTCCCTGTAAGCATCCAGGACACGCTTGAATTCATCGAGACCCGTAATCGGGACCTGATCAATCTCCAAAATGACATCACCCGGCCGCAATCCCGCCTCCTCAGCCGGCGTATTGCTCCCGACCTCAACCACGATGACCCCGTCAGTTTCACTTAACCCGAAGCGCCTTGCAAGTTCAGGAGTAATCTCGTCGACGACCATGCCCATTCTCGGGCCGGCCTGGGCCACGAGCGGCTTTTCGTCTTCCTCTTTGAGCTCTCCGATAACAACCTGAATACTCCGGGCCTCGCCCTTGCGGATCACATCGATGGCCACGGTTTTTCCAACAGGGATGGCCGCTATGACATAGGGCAGTTCTTTCATTTCCTTGATTTTCCTGCCGTCAACGGCCACGATGACGTCCCCTCTCTTAATGCCGGCCTTATCCGCGGGGCCTCCTGCTGTGACATCACTGACCAGGGCACCTTTTTCCTCATCAAGACCGAATTTATCCTTTATAGCGGGGCCCACATGCTGAATCATAACCCCCAGCCAACCCCTGACCACGCGGCCCTTTTCCAACTGAGGCAGGAGGTCTTTGGCCATATTCACGGGAATAGCAAACCCGATTCCTACGCTCCCGCCGGTCCTGGAAAAGATGGCCGTGTTGATCCCAATGACTTCCCCGGCGGTGTTGAGCAGGGGTCCCCCGCTGTTCCCAGGATTGATGGATGCATCGGTCTGGATGAAATTGTCATAAGCCCCCGCCCCGATCTGCCGGTATTTGGCACTGACTATGCCCGCGGTAACGGTGTGACCGAGCCCGAAGGGATTCCCGATGGCGACCACCCAGTCCCCAACCTGCAGGGCATCCGAATTTCCCAGGGTCAGGGGGGCAAGGTTTCGAGCACCTTCAACACGTATGAGCGCAATATCCGTCTTGGCATCTCTTCCGATAATCTTGGCGTCATACTCCCGGTCATCGGCCAGTTTCACTTTGATCTCATCGGCCTTTTCGACCACGTGGTTGTTTGTCAGGATATATCCCTCTTTATCAATAATAAAACCGGTCCCGAGGCTTCGCTGTTTAAAGTCTTTCGGCACCTGGTCCCTGAAAAAGCGTTCAAAAAAATCCTTGAAAGGATCATTGGGGCCAAAGGGTAACGTGGGATGCCCCTCCCCTTTGACCACCTTCACGGTGCTGATATTGACGACCGACGGGCTCGCCTTTTTTGCAAGTTCGGAAAAAGATCCGGGGGCTGCGGGCAAGACCGAACTTGTCTGTGCCTGGGGTGCCGGTGTCGGGTAGATGATTCCACCCAGGACAATTCCAACCAAAAGGCAGAAAACCATTGATCCGATAAGAGTTGTCTTCTTGAGCCGAGGCTTCATCTCTTTCATCTTATACTCCTTTGTTTTCATGGACTTAGAGGAAAAAACTTGGGAGATAACAACCGTATAACGCCGGCGCTCTCACGTTTGATGACTAACAACTTTAAAGATAAGCAGATAAATGCGAGGGTCAACACCCCCTTTGGGCCTATCTTCAAAATGTTTGTCAACGGGGCGGGGCAATGCGATGGAGATGCAAAAGGTGCCGAAATCCTTCGCCAGGATCGATTGCGGATGCTGATTTCAGTCGTCGGAAGCCTCAAAAAAGGCCTTATACCCCTTGTAGGTCATGTGAAGATCCCCCTTGTGGGCTATTTCAAAGGGAGAATGCATGGACAGGACAGGAGGGCCGCAATCAATAATTTCCATTCCGTACTGGGCTAGAAACTTCGAAACCGTCCCGCCACCGCCCACGTCCACTTTTCCGAGTTCACCCGTCTGCCAGACCACCTTTCGCTGTTTGAAGAGTTTCCTCAGCCACCCCACGTATTCGGCATTGGCATCGTTGGCACCGACTTTTCCGCCATGGCCGGTAAACTTGGACAGACACACGCCATAGCCGATAAGCGCAGCGTTTCGTTTTTCATGGACTTCCTGGTAATCAGGGTCCAAGGCCCCGGTGACATCGCCGGAGAGTGCCCTGGAAGAGGAAAGCACCTTGAAAACGGCCTGTGCCTCCGCCCCGGCACCCGCGCAGATCATGAGATCCCCGATCACGGATTCCAGGAACTTTGATTTTGCGCCTGTGGCGCCCTCACTGCCGATTTCCTCCTTGTCCACGAATATGGCCACCACCGACCTGTCGCTCCTGGCCATATCCAGGATGGCCGCGAGACTCGAAAAGGCACAGATTCGATCATCCTGGCCATACGCCCCAACAAGGGCCCTGTCCCAACCCACGTCTCGAGCCCCTTCTGCAGGGACCACCTCCAGTTCGGCGCTGATCAGGTCCTCTTCCACCAGCCCGTAAGTCCTGTTCAGGTAATCAAGCACCGCCAGTTTGAACCGATCTTTGGTCTCCTCATTTCCATACGGCAGACTTCCAACCAGTAGATTGAGTTTTTCCCCGGGGATCGCCAAGGCCAATTTTTTTTCGTACTGTATTTTTCTGGCCAAGTGAGGGAGAAGATCCAGGATCGTAAAGACCGGATCCGTCGGATTTTCACCCACGGCCAGATCAACAATACGCCCGTCTGATCGAATAATCCGCCCATGAAGGGCCAGGGGTCTGGCCAACCACTGGAATTTTTTGACGCCCCCGTAATAGTGGGTCTTCAGAAAGCTCAGATCCACTTCTTCATAGAGGGGCTTCTGTTTGAGGTCCAGACGGGGGGCATCGATGTGGGACACGATCAGATGAACGCCCTCCCCGGGGGCCCCGTTACCGGGTCTGACCAGTGCTATGGCTTTATTTTGGAATACACGAATGAAAGGTTTGCAGGAACCGGGTTTCGGGTTCTCGGAAAACCCCCTTCCGAGCGCGGCCTCGCGGAGGTATATCACGGCCTCCCTTTCGGTCTTTGCTCGATCCAGGAATGTCTTATAGGCCTCACCCAAGGCAAAGACCCTTTTCTTCTCGGCCGATGAAATCTCATCCCAGACCAGTCGAGCCTTGTATTCGAGCCTCTCTTTGAGTCTCTTTATCTCTTTATTCGTCAGTTTCCCTGTTGCCATCTCATTGTTCTCGAAGACATCGTTTTTCATAAAGGCCGGAGGGATGTCGATCACGGGGAACAGACAAAACCCCACTCATCCGCCCGAAAAGAACACCCGATTCATTTCGCACCGTTGATCTTGTCTCTCAAAATCGAGGAGGGCCTGAAGGTGACAACTCTTCTCTCGTTAAGAATGAGATCCTCCCCTGTTGCGGGATTCCTCCCCCTTCTCTGTGTCTTTTGCTTGACGCAAAATTTCCCAAAACCGGAGACCAGGACATCCTCTCCGCTCTGAAGCTTCTCTTTCATAATTTCCAAAAGCGTTTCCGAGATCTCTTGAGCCCTTTTATAGGTAAAGCCAAGCATGGCGACATCCTCAAAAATGCTGTTCTTCGTCAGTGTCATTGCCTCTCCATTGTCCTTAAAAATCGTTATGGTTGAACTCCCTCGGCCAGTGGTTCCCCTCTCGGATCCCCCCACGGTCCGGCAACCGCGTTAGTTCAGTATTTTTAGCAAGTTGACTAATAGAACAAATTCACCTGCAAATTCAAGAAATTTTTTGGTTTTTCCCATAAAATCCACTCAGGGCCGTCATTGCCGACATGAACCTGCCGAAAAGGACCGATCCCGACAATAAAAACGCCACCGTCAAAGGATCAGTTCGTGGCGACTTGAAATAAACGCCCTCTCTCTTCAAGGGAGCGCTTTCCCGAATTTCGGATGGTATATGGACATGGAGGCATAAAGTCAAGACCTCCCGTACTCCCCAAAACCCACCAGGGGCGTGAATCTCCGGCGGGAAGGCAATCACGCAATGCTCAGGAGGGATGATGCCCTGAGGTTGAATCAGGGTCCACCAGGGCATCAACTGACGAGATGCAGGTAGGATTCCCATGCGGCTCACCCGTCACCTTCAAAAATCAGTTCCTCCGGCCATTCCCTCAGATGGCCGTCCATGGGACCCTTCACACAGGCATCCACGACGACCCGCCCGTCTCTCATATAAAGGTCTCGCCCGGGATCCGTATTATGGAAGAGCTTCCAAAGCATCCGGGGATTGTCTTCAAGCGAGATATCCGGGTCGAAAAGGATCAGGATATTAAACCGCTCCAGGCACCTCTCCTCCAAGAGGCGATCAGCTAAATACCGACCCCCTCTCTCGTGCCCCTTCTTGACATTGAGGGCAAGAATAGAATTGCAAGGTCCCTGCGATCCCGATTTTGGAATTTTCGGTTCAATGATAGAAAGCCCGACCACGTCTTCCAGGGTGAGCTGAAGCCTTGAAATCAGTTCCGTCTCTTCAGGGATACCCTGAGAAAGCGCTTTTCCCAAAGCCGTTCTCAAGGGTTCTCCTGCAAACCGCTCCGTAAGATCGATGCCGATCTTGTGACCGAAATGAGGTGTCGACGAGGAGTGATCCAGCACATCCA
>CAYNYM010000010.1:0-19193 GCA_964401325.1 uncultured Desulfobacteraceae bacterium
GACGATGGGGATTTGAATGTTTATATATAATCTGCGTTTTTGTGGCAAGACTAAACCTGATATTAAGGGTAAGGGAATTCAAAGGTTTTTTCTCAAGCAGGGTCATTTGCAGGCCAATGTCACGACCGAAAATCCCGTGGTCAAGGAGATCATTGAGGCCAATATGAACCAGCTCAAACAGCAGTTGGCCGACCAGGGTTTTATTGTGGAAAAATTTGAGGTGATGGTGGGTCAGAATGACCAAAGATCCCGGGATGGGGGCACCCGGTCTGCGGGGGACCGTCGGGGCCATGGCTCAAGAAAAGACAAGATGGGGGGAGAGACGGCCTCTGTGACGGCCGGTGTCGCACCTCATCGAAACCATAACCTGAACCGGATTGATGTGCATGTCTAGCAGGCATCAAAAGGAGTGAGGTCATGATCGATCAAATAAGCGGAATTCCCCGGGTCGAAGAGGAGAGTCTGTATGCGGAAAAGACCACTGACAGCCTCGGGCGGGATGAATTTTTGAAGCTGTTCCTCACCCAGATGAATTACCAGGACCCTCTCAACCCTATGGACAGCCAGCAGTTTTCCGCTCAACTGGCCCAGTTCAGCACCCTGGAACAACTTTACAATGTCAACGATAACCTTGAATCCATGGGCGCCTCTCAGTCCCAGAGCAGCCGGTACCAGGCCCTGAATTTTATTGGAAAAGAAGTCCTGGCCAAAGGGGACAGCCTTTCTCTGGGGCAGGATCATAACGGTTCCGGGGCCTTTACCCTGATGGGGACGGCGGATTGTACGATCTCCGTGCTCGATTCGCAGGGGGTTTGCATCAAAGAGATTCGGCTCGGCGTTCTCGAAGCGGGACAGCATGACTTTGACTGGGACGGCACAAATCAAAACGGGATATTGCAGGAGCCGGGTACCTACCGGTTTGAGGTCAGTGCCGCGGATTCGGGCGGTGCGGCCGTGCCGGTCGACACCCTCCTCAAGGGCGAGGTAAGTCGGGTCAATCTCGAGGGAAATGATCCCGTGCTGTATGTGGGGGATCTCCCTCTCAGTCTATCCCAGGTGGTGGATATACGGCATACTCAGGATGCCCTGGCAACAGGCGGGGATGAGACTTTATAATGAGGACGGGAGGCAGGCGGGGGCCGGACTCGCGGGTATCCGGTGAAACGTCATAAGGCGATAATGCAGATTATAGGAGGATAGAAAAATGGCTCTATCAAGTGCACTTTTTTCAGGTATCAGCGGTCTCGGCACCCTCGGCAATGCCATGCAGGTGATCGGCGACAACATCGCCAATGTGAACACCGTGGGGTTCAAGTCGAGCACCTTTACGTTTCAGGACCTGCTGAGCCAGGCGGTCGCAACCCAGGCAGGCACCAGACAGGTGGGCAAGGGGACCACGCTCAGCGACATTTACCAGAACTTTCAGCAGGGCTCGTTCGAGACCACATCGAGCACGACGGACCTTGCAATCGGCGGTTCCGGGTTTTTCGAGGTGCGCGAACTCGAAAGCACGGATATGTTCCTCACGCGAGCCGGCAACTTTCGATTCGATAGGGACGGGTACCTGGTCAACCCTGAGGGCTACGTGGTGCAGGGCTGGGAGTTGAACGACGATGGAGAGGACATCAGCTCCACGACGGACATTCAGCTGGATTCGTTCACCTCCTCTCCGAGTGCCAGTGACGAGGTTCAACTCATTTTGAACCTCGACGAATCTGCCCTTGAGGCCAACGATCGCACCCTGGAGGAGATATGGGTACCTTACGATGGAACGAATTACAATAGCTCCCCCATTGGCGCGAACCAGAGCGTTTACCAGACCTCCATCAAGGCCTACGACAACCTGGGCGCCACGCACGACATCACGGTGTATTTTGACAAGACGTCGACCACCCACGAATGGGAGTTCCTGGTCACCTGCAACCCACTTGATGACAAGAGGGCCAGCCTTGACTTTTCCACCGATGATGCCTACGCCCGAGGCCTGCTGGCGAGGGGCACCCTTACCTTCGATGAGAGCTCCGGTAACATCGGGGGCATGACCCTTGAGCTCTGCAATGGGGCCAGCGGCATTGGCAGCCCCACGTTCGATGCCGTCCTGGATGTCGATGACGTCAACTCGAGCGGTTTGCTCGAATTCAACGCCGAATTCATAGCCGGGGAGAACCAGACCATCGCGCTAAACTTCGGTTCCTTTTCCAACGGAACGAACTGGGCTCCCGACTCTCTGACGACGACCCAGTTCTCAAAGGCCTCCACCACCGTGTTTCAAAGCTCTACCGGATACGGGGCCGGGGATCTTCAAGGCGTGAACGTGGACGTGGACGGAGTCATCACCGGTGTCTACTCCAACGGCGAGGTCATCCCGCTCTACCGGGTGGCCCTGGCCGACGTGGTAAACGCCATCGGGCTCGAAAAGGTGGGAGGGAACCTGTACAAGACCACCCGGCTCAGCGGGGAAGCCCCCACCTATCATCCGGGGACCAACGGGACCGGCAGCATCTCACCTAACTCCCTGGAGCAGTCCAATGTGGACATTGCCAGCGAGTTCGTCAAGATGATCACGACTCAGCGGGGTTTTCAGGCCAATAGCAAGATCATCACCGTGACAGATGCGATGCTGCAGGAACTCATCAACCTCAAAAGATAGATAAGCTTTTTGGTTGAAAAAGGCCTTTTTGCCCATGGGCCTGGATTTTTGATCACCGACCGGTACTCATTCGTGCCTTTCGCCCCCGGCCCGGGGGCGAAAGGATGAATGGTTCAGTTCCGATGGAGACGGGTTTTCGACCCATTCGTTAAAACCCTTACCGTCAATAGTTTGACTCTTTTTTCTCCGCCATCTTGTTCCTTCCCCTTTTCAAGGGCGTCCGGAATGTCCTGCGTTTTGTAATACCTTGAAATTCATATCTAAATTATGCATAAAATGCCATTTTCGGTCTTTGGGAAGATCTGGCATAGAGGTTGCTTTACTAAACAGCGACGAAACTTAAGACCTCGGAGAATCGGCCTGTTATGGATATAGCAACCCTTGTTGGGATCATTTCGGCTTTCAGCCTGGTCATTACAGCCATCACCATGGGTGGAAGTGTGGCCCTCTTTGTCAACATCCCGTCCATGATGATCGTTGTCGGGGGCACACTGGGTGCAACGATGATCAACTACCCGCTCCCGGACATCCTCAAGGTGTTCAAGGTCGTCAAGAATGCCTTTTTTCATGAAAAATACACGGCCAAAGATCTTATCACCAGCTTTGTGGCGCTTGCCGGAACCGCAAGGAGAGAGGGCATTCTTGCCCTGGAATCGGGCATCAATGAAATCACCGACGACTTCATGAAAAAAGGACTCCAACTGTCCGTCGACGGACTGGAACCGAGTTCGATCAGGGAGATCCTGAACACGGAAATCGACTCCATAAGGGACAGGCACGGCCTCGGGTCCGAGATTTTCACGACCCTGGGGACATTCGCTCCGGCACTCGGGATGATCGGAACCCTCATTGGACTGGTGCAGATGCTTCAGACCATGAATGATCCTTCCACCATCGGGCCCGCAATGGCCGTGGCCCTTCTGACGACCTTTTACGGCGCCCTTATCGCAAACATTCTGTGCCTGCCCATTGCAGGCAAGCTCAAGAACAGAAGCAATGATGAGGTCATGATCAAGGATTTGATGACGGAAGGCATCGTCTCGATCGCCAAAGGAGACAATCCGAGAATTTTGGAACAAAAGCTTAACGCCTATCTGCCGCCCCATTTGAGAGAAACTTCCTTCACCTAAGGATGGGGTGAGTCCGGAGACAATGCGGCAGGCGTTGAGCCAAGTCACTGCAGGGAGAGGGAAAGATGGTTGACAGAGAAGAAAACGGAATGGCTGAGAAAAACGGGGATCAGGAGCAGGTAGAGTCGGGAAAGAAAAGGAAATTCCCCGTCAAGCTGATCATTTTGTTTGCTCTGGGTTTGTTCCTGATCGGAGGGGGCTTTTTCGTATGGAAAGGCGGGCTGCTCGACAACCTGACCGGTGAAGGCGGCAGGGCCATAGCGGCCAAGACCTCTAACAAGGGAGATAAAGCGGATATCGGTCCGATTTTTTCCATGGATACCTTTATCGTCAACCTGGTGGATCCCCATGGGAAGAGATACCTAAAGCTCAGGTTGGAACTGGAACTCAATGCGGATGAGGTTCGGGCAGAGGTAGATAGAAGAATGCCTCAGTTCAAGGATACTATCCTTACCCTCTTGAGCAGCAAGACATACGAGGATGTCAGTTCGCTGGAAGGGAAACTCCAACTTCGAGCTGAAATGATATCCATGCTAAACCGGTATCTCCAGTCCGGCAGCATTGAAAATGTCTATTTCACCGAGTTCATCGTCCAGTAATACTGCCTGGAAAGACCCGGACCCGGGATTTCAAAGAGAGGTGAGTTGTATTGAACAAGTTGCTTTCACAGGATGAGGTGGATGCCCTTCTCAAGGGGCTGGATGCGGGTGACATCGAAACCGAACAGGAATTTGACGAACCCGTCGAAGAGAACGTTTCGGTCTTTGATTGGACCGCCCAGGGAAGGCATATCAAGAGCAGTCTGCCTCTGTTGGAAGTGGTGCACAGCCGCTTCAGCCAGAAGTTCAAGGCAACCCTTTCGAGTACCCTTCGAAAAATGGTGGATGTGAGTCCAAATCCACTCGGAACGATAAAATTCAATGAATTTCAGCGATCTCTTCCGGTCCCGACAAGCATGCATCTCTTTAAGATGGGTCCCTTGAGGGGAACCGGTATCCTCGTCATGGAGAGTCGATTGGTCTTCAGTCTGATCGAGGCCTTTTTTGGGGGGAGCGGCACCGGTTCAACCAAGATTGAGGGAAGGGATTTTACGCCGATCGAAAGAAAGATGATCGACAAAGTGGTACAAATAGCCCTGGCCAATCTCATGGAGGCCTGGGAGGACGTTTACCCCATTAAGACGGAATTCATTCGCTCTGAGAGCAATCCTCTGGTCGTCAATGCGTTTCCGGGAGAGGAACTCCTGATATCCGTCAAATTTGAGATTGAACTCAACAAACCCCTCGGTTCCATTACCCTCTGCATCCCCATTTCTTCCTTCCAACCCATTCGCCACAAACTGGCCGGTGGATATCGGGATGAGGACATCAAGGCAGACCCTGTTTGGGTGAGCGATTTGAGGGAGCAGTTGTGCGATACTTCGATTGAACTGGCCGTTCACTTGGGCAACACCCAGCTTGCGGTAAGGGACCTGATGAATTTGGAGGAAGGGGATATCATTATTCTCGACAATGATTTCAGGAAACCGCTTACTGCGACGGTCGAGGGTATTCCGAAATTTGAAGGTTATGCGGGCCGTTTCAAGAAAAAGAAGGTCTTCCGGGTTGAGCAGCCCATCGGGGGTGACACCAGGGAACCGGATGCATGGATGGAAGACCAGGAAGTCCACGAGGGATGACATGTTCTCCAAAAACAATATGATTTGAGGGGTGTTTTCATGTCAGAGGAAAATAACAATACCGAGGAAAACGCAATGATGGAAAGGACATCACCAATCGAGGCAAAAGAGGTGACATTTGCCGACATCGAACCGGGCCTCAATGACGGCGGAGGTGGTCAGAATATGGATTTCCTTTTGGATATTCCATTGGAGATCACCGTAGAACTCGGAAAATCAAAGATCACGATTGGTGATCTCCTGAAGCTCAGTCAGGGCTCTGTTGTTGAGCTTGACAAACTCACAAACCAGCCCCTTCAGATTTACGTAAACAAGAAGTTGATGGCCGAGGGGGAGGTCGTGGTCGTGAATGAAAAATTCGCCATCCGTTTGATGAATATCATTAGTCCCGGGGAAAGGGTAAAGCGCCTGGTGTGAAAATTATCTCCGGCATTTTCGTGCGATCTGCAGAAGCGGGGGGGAGAAACACATTGACCGGTGAATTCGGTGGTACAGTGCTCAAAATGGTGGGGTCATTGGTCCTGATCCTGGGGTTGATTATCTTTTTGTCCTATTGGTTGAAAAGACTTCGACCGGGTACCCTCTCTGCCGGTAGGAATCCGGCAATGAAACTTGTCGGGACCTTGAATCTCGCACCCAAAAAGGGCGTAGCCCTGATAGAGGTCTGTGATCAGTGGTTTCTCGTCGGTATGGGACCGGAAAGTGTGACCATGATATCGAAATTGGATCCTCCCCCCAAAGAAGAGCAGACCGAAGCACCTCCAGCGCATCAGGACAGTCCTTTTCACGCCATCCTGAAGAAAAAGAGCCTTCTTCAGCCCTGGAGGAGGAACTCGGAAACAGGCAATGACAGAGAATCCTGAGAAAAAAATCATCCTAGGCGCCCTCTGGGGGGTGCTGATCGTGTTCGTCCTTTCCGTGCCTCTGTGGGCGGCGGATTTACCTCTGCTTCCCACTCTGAAACTCGGCGTGGAGCAGGCAGAAGATCCCAAGCAGGTATCCGTGCTCCTCCAGATCCTCTTTCTCTTGACGGTCCTGTCACTGGCACCCGCCATTCTTATCATGATGACGTCTTTTACTCGCCTGGCCGTTGTCTTCTCTTTGATGCGCAGTGCCTTGGGCACCCAACAGATGCCCCCCACTCAGATTATCATTGGTCTGGCCCTCTTGTTGACCTTTTTCCTGATGATGCCGGTCTATACTCAGGTCAACAAAGAGGCCCTTCAGCCTTATCTCGCCGAGGAGATATCCCAGGGAGAGGCCCTGCAAAAGGCCCTTGATCCTATCAGAAAATTCATGTTCAAACAGACCAGGAAAAAGGATCTGTCCCTGTTTATCAATATTTCCAAGTCAAAAAAACCCAGGGACCTCGATGAGATTCCAACCATCGTTCTGATCCCCTCTTTTGTGATCAGCGAATTAAAGACCGCCTTTCAGATCGGTTTTGTCATCTACATTCCCTTCCTGGTGATTGATATGGTCGTGGCAAGCGTGCTGCTCTCCATGGGGATGATGATGCTGCCGCCCTTCATGGTTTCGCTCCCCTTTAAACTCATGCTCTTCGTGCTCATTGACGGCTGGTACCTGTTGGTCGGATCCATGGTCAAAAGTTTTACGTGAGGCAAAAGAATGACACCCGAATTTGTTGTGAGTCTGGGACGGGAGGCGATTCAACTGGCCCTCCTATTGGCAGCCCCCCTGCTGGGAGTCGGGCTGGTTGTCGGATTGATTATTGCCATACTCCAGGCAACGACTCAGGTCCAGGAGATGACGCTCACTTTTGTGCCCAAAATCGTTTGCGTTCTCCTGGCCCTCCTCGCCGCTGCACCCTGGATGCTGAGCAAAATGTCCCATTTCACCAGTCAGGTGATCCTGAGCATTCCTCAGGTCATCAAGTAATCCCCGGCATACACCCTGTGAGTGGTGTCTTAAGAAAGAGTCCCCGTGTTGTGCCCATGCCTTTGTTTGTGATTTTCATGAGGCGGGTAAGCGGGGTTGGCCGGACCGATAAATTTTCGCCCGACGGCATCGGGACCATAAAGTAATCCACAGAAGGAGCTGGACCAAATCCATGCCGTTTCCACTGGAAAATATCGAACAGATACAGGGATTTTTCTGGGTCCTCATGCGGGTAAGCATCCTGTTCTTTCTCCTGCCTCTTTTTGGAGCAAAGGGGTTCCCGGCTATCTGGAAAGCGGGGCTTTCCTTTGTCATGGCGATGATCCTTACCCCCATGGTTCCCCCTCCCCCGGATCTGCCCGAGACCTTGCCCGACATTGTCGTGGGTTTGGTTTCCGAGGCACTCCTGGGGTTTTCACTGGCATTCATCGTAAAATTATCCTTTGCGGCCGTGCAGTTGGCGGGTCAGTTCATGGCCTTCCAGATGGGGTTTTCCATGGCTCGGGCCATGGACCCCACGACGGGTACTCAGAGTACCACCCTGTCTCAGTTTTTATACCTCTTTACAATACTGATTTTTTTTGCCATTGATGGACATCATCTTCTCCTTCGGGCCGTGGCTGCATCTTTTGAGATGGTTCCCCCTAACGGTTTCCACCTGAGTCCATCCCTCTTGGGGGTGCTCGTGAAAGCCAGTTCCCAGATGTTCCTGATTGCTCTGAAAATCGCGGCCCCAATCATGATTGCCCTTTTTTTGTCCAATCTGTGCCTGGGAATCGTGGCCAGGACCGTTCCACAGGTCAATATCCTCATGATCGGTTTCCCGATCAACATCGGACTGGGTCTCATCCTCTTCGGGCTGACCCTGACGATGCTGCCCTCCTTTATAGCTAAGCTCACAAGGGGTATGGGGGAGGCCTTACTCCTCATGCTCAAGCTGATGTAGGTGTGCCATGGCGGAGGAGAGTTTTCAGGACAAGACCGAGAAGGCAACACCAAAACGAAGGCAGGAAGCCAGAAAAAAAGGGGAGGTGGGTAAGAGCAGGGAACTCCCCTCCATAGCGGTCCTGTCCGCCGGTGTTGTCTACCTGTATTTTTCAACAGAACGCATGACATCCAGCCTTGGCCGTACCATCGAGCGTACCTTTCAGAGTATCCCGGCATTGAAATTCAGCGACATGAAAATGGTGGAGATGGTCAGACAGTCCCTGGGGGATTTTTTATGGCTCCTACTGCCAATGATGCTGGTTCTGTTTGTCGTCGCCCTTCTGGCCAATGTCCTTCAGACGGGACTAGTCTGGAGCGTCGAACCGTTGGCGCCCAAAGCGTCAAAAATCGACCCAATCAAGGGCCTTGGAAGGATTTTTGCCAAGCGTACCCTGGTGGAACTGGGGAAGTCTATTTTTAAAATTATTATAGTGGGTTGGGCCGCGTTTTCTACCCTTCGGGATGAGATCTCCCGTCTTCTGCCCCTCCTTTATCAGGAAAAGATACAGATTATTTCGCTTTTGGGTGAGGCCAGCTTCAAGGTCATTGTTCGCTGTTGCTGGATCATCGCTATCCTGGCCATTCTCGATTATTTGTATCAAAAATGGGAATTTGAGCAAAAGCTCAAGATGACGAAACAGGAGGTCAAGGAGGAGTTCAAACAAACCGAGGGCGACCCGATGGTGAAAGGCAAGATCAGGGCGGCCCAGCGGGAAATGGCCAGAAGACGGATGATGGAGGAGGTCCCCAAGGCCGATGTGGTGATTACCAACCCTACCCACCTCTCCATCGCCCTGAAATATGATGTGGAAAAGATGCGTTCACCCAGGATCGTTGCCAAAGGGGCCAACCGGATTGCCTTTAGGATCAGGGAAGTGGCTGCTGAACACGGTGTCCCGATTGTCGAGAACAAACCCCTGGCACAGAACTTGTATAAATTAGAGCTGGACGATGAGATACCGTCCGAATTCTATCAGGCGGTGGCGGAGATTCTCGCCTACGTCTACAGTTTGAAAAAACGGCAAAAAAGGACATAGATGACGAGCAATGGATGTCTTTAAAGTTCCATGGCGACAATTTTCAATCGGTGCCAACATTGACATCGGCATATCCCTGGGAGTCGTGGGTATCCTCATGGTGATGATCATCCCTCTCCCCACGCCCATGATCGACATCCTGCTCGCCTTTAATATCACTTTGAGCGTATTGATTCTCCTGCTCACCCTTTATGCTGTTCGACCGCTGGATTTCTCCGTTTTCCCTACGCTTCTTTTGATCACGACCCTATTCCGACTGTCCCTGAATATCGCCTCGACCCGGTTGATCCTTCTCAACGGTCACGCCGGGTCCACGGCTGCGGGAAAGATTATCAAGAGTTTCGGCTCCTTTGTGGTCGGCGGGAACCCGACTGTGGGACTCGTGGTCTTTGTGATTTTGGTCGTGATCAATTTCGTGGTTATTACCAAGGGCTCCGGGAGAATCGCAGAGGTGGCCGCCCGTTTCACCCTAGATGCCATGCCCGGGAAACAGATGAGCATCGACGCGGACCTGAATGCAGGCCTGATAGATGAAGATCAGGCCAGGAAGCGCAGGGCGGAGATCTCAAAGGAGGCTGAATTTTACGGGGCCATGGACGGTGCCAGTAAGTTTGTTCGGGGCGACGCCATTGCAGGAATCTTGATCACCCTTATAAATATCCTCGGTGGGTTGGTCATAGGGGTCCTGCAAATGGACCTCAGTATCGCAACAGCCGTTCAAAATTACACCCTCCTGACGATCGGTGACGGTCTGGTTTCCCAGATACCCGCCCTCATCATTTCGACCGGGGCCGGTATCCTGGTCAGCCGTGCGGCCTCTGAGGGCAATATGGGATCCGAAATGGCCCAACAGTTCGGTTTTCAGCCCAGGGCCCTGAAGATCGCGTCCGGTGTCGTTTTACTTTTTGCCCTGGCTCCGGGTATGCCCGTTATCCCCTTTATGCTTCTCTCGGGAACGGTCTTTTTCCTCTCACGGATTCTCGCGCCGACGGAGGGAAAAGAGGCGGCCGGGGAGGATGCTGCCCTGCCTGATGAGGGAAGCGGCGAGCTCGGTCCGGAAGAAGTGGAGAGGTTGCTTCCCCTGGATATCTTGGAACTGGAGATCGGCTATGGCCTGATACCTTTGGTGGACAATAAAACCCCGGGGAATCTGCTTGACCGTATTCGTTCCCTCAGGCGGCAGTTTGCCCTGGAATTCGGCTTGATCATGCCCTCCCTTCATATTCGGGATAATCTGGAACTGAAACCCAACGAATACGGTATTTGTATCAGGGGAAACCAGGTGGCCAAGGGCGAATTGATGTCGGACCACATCCTGGCCATTGACCCGGGGGACGTCAAGACAAAGATCGACGGCGTTGCAACCAAGGACCCGGCCTTCGGACTGCCGGCCCTGTGGCTTTCCTCCGACAAAAAGGAGGACGCCCAGTTTTCAGGATATACCGTGGTCGATCTGCCGAGTGTCGTGACGACCCATCTCTCTGAGGTGGTGCGCCAATATGGGTACGAATTTTTGGGAAGACAGGATGTTCAGCGTCTTCTGGACAACCTTTCCGAGTCCAATCCTAAAGTGGTCGAAGAACTGGTGCCCAATCTCCTGACCCTGGGAGCCGTGCAGAAGATCCTGCAGAATCTGATCCGTGAACAGGTGTCCATCAGAGACCTGCTGACCATTCTGGAGACCCTGGCCGATTATGCCCCTCTATCAAAGGATACGGACCTTTTGACGGAATATGTCAGACAGAGATTGGCCAGATCTTTGACCAAATCCTATCTGGATGCCGACCGGGTCCTGAAGGTCATCACGGTTTCCATGGATATGGAAGAGGTGATTGCGTCCGGCATTAACCAGACGGAGTTTGGTTCCTACCTCGCCCTTGAACCGGATCAGGCCCAGGGTATTACGGACACCATTAAGGCGGGCCTGTCAAAGGCGGCGGCCCAGGCCGAGCAATCCGTGATCCTCTGCTCCACGACGATCCGGAGACATTTGAAAAAACTCTGTGAAAGATTCCAGGTCCAGGCCGTCATTCTGTCACATAACGAAATCCCCGGCGGCCTCGAAGTGCAATCCCTTGGCGATGTGGGTTTCAAGCGATGAATATCAAAAAGTTTGTAGGCAATTCGGCCCGGGAAGTCATTCGGATGGTTAAGAAAGAAATGGGGGATGACGCGGTCATTCTGCGAACCAGAACGGTCCGATCTCCGGGAATCGGATCGGATAACCGCGGCAAGAAGATCGAAGTCACAGCCGCCATCGACTATGAACCGAAAGCCGAAAGCTCCCCTTCACCGGATCAGGTTTGTCTGAAAGAGATCCTTGATAAATGGTGCAATCTGGAGGCAGAGCTGAAGGAACTCAAGGGGGCCATTATGAGTGCAGATGCGGGGGCCACCCTGAGACCGGAGATCTACTTCAACCAATCGATTCGTTCTCGCTTCGCGAATTACAGGAGTTTCGGGTTGGAATCCGAGATCATCAGCGATCTCATGAAGGATTCCCGGGAGACGGGGATAAAGACCCGGGACCCGTCATCCGGGTCCCTCCGGGAATCCCTCTCAAAGGTTCTGGCAAGAATAGAAACCACAGGGGGTAACCGACAGAAAAAGGGAAGAAAAGTTTTATCCTTTATCGGGCCCACGGGAGTAGGCAAGACTACGACTCTGGCAAAGCTTGCCGCCATGAACGCCGTAAAGCAAGGGAAAAAGGCGGCCCTAATTACGCTGGACACCTTTCGAATCGCTGCGGTTGCGCAGTTGGAGAGCTATGCGCGCATTATGGGAATCCCCTTGGATGTGGCGGTGAGTCGGCAGGAACTGCAAAAGGCCCTCGGGAAGCACAGGGACTGTGACCTCGTCCTGATCGACACGGCCGGAAGAAGCCCTAATCAGGAGCGAGAGATCACGGCACTGAAAGAGATCCTCAATGTTTCGGAAGATGTTCACGGGTATTTGGTATTGAGTGCGACGGAACAGTATAAGAATCTGCTGTATGCGGACAAGAGTTACGGTGCCCTGCCTTTTAAGAGCTACATTTTCACAAAACTGGATGAGACCCAAGACGCCTCATCCATGATCAACTTTCTTATCAGGAGGGATAAACCGGTTTCTTATTTTACGGCCGGACAGCAGGTCCCCGAAGATATTGAGGTGGCTTCGAAAAAAAAGATAGCGTCCCTTATTTTGGCCGGAATGCGTGAGATGGCCACGAATTCGAGGAACGAGGTGAATGCATATGGATCAAGCAACTGGACTTAGGGGCATCGTTCGAGAAAAGCAGAGCGAGTGTGGCAGCCCCGATGGGTCCGCTGAATCCTTTACGGAGGTTGAAAAGACCTCCTGCCCGGTTCGGGTGATTTCTGTGACCAGCGGCAAGGGAGGAGTGGGTAAAACCAATACCGTCGCCAACTTGGCCCTGGCCCTCCGCAAAATGGGGAAACGGGTCCTTGTGCTTGATGCCGATCTCGGTCTGGCGAATATGGATGTTTTGCTGGGGTTGAACCCCCGATATAGCATCAACCACGTTTTCAAAGGTGAAAAAAAACTGGAAGAGGTGATTGTCACGGCACCGAGTGGCTTTAAACTGCTTCCAGCCGCCTCCGGAATCCAGGAATTGACCGATCTTGACAGCTCTCAGAAGTTGCTTCTTCTCAATGAGTTTGATGCGCTTCAGGATATGTTCGACGTTCTCCTGATTGATACCGGTGCGGGCATATCTTCCAATGTGATGTATTTTAACTTTGCGGCCATGGAAAGGATGGTCATCGTTACAAATGAACCGACTTCCCTGACGGACGCCTATGCCCTTATAAAGGTCCTGACAAACAAATACCATCAGAAACGTTTCAAGATCCTCGTGAATGCGGCACGTAACGGCCATGAGGCCGAACGGATATATCGAAATTTGAGCCGGGTAGTGGACCAATTTTTGAGTTCCCCGTCTCTTGATTTCCTTGGATGGATACCCTACGACAAGCAGATTCCCATGGCCGTCAGGCATCAACAGATGGTGCTGCAACGCTATCCGCATACCCCCGCCAGCAAGAGTTTCGTGGATTTGGCGGAAAGGCTGATGGATGATCAAGATGGAACGTCTCTCGATGGAGATATTAAGTTTTTTTGGCGCAGGCTCCTGAATGCGTAACCGTAAGAATCAGGTAGAGGAATAGCAGATGTCCCCTTTGGCGATGAAAAAACTAAAGAAGTACCACCAGACTGCCCACTCCAAAAAAATACCCAAGGACTTTGAGGAGAGGGATAGACTGATCATGCAATATGCTCCTTTGGTCAATACGATTGCAAACAGAATGGGCCTCAGGCTTCCGCCGCAGGTGAGCAAAGACGATCTCACGGGTGCCGGTATCATGGGCTTGTTGGATGCCGTTGACAAATTTGATGTCAAGAAAGGGGTCGAGTTTAAATCCTATGCGGAATTTCGCATACGCGGGGCCATGCTGGACGAGCTCCGCTCCCTGGATTGGGTTCCCCGATCCGTGAGAAGAAACGCCAAGCGGCTCCAGGAGGCCTACGCCAGGGTGGAAAGCGATAAGATGAGACCGGCTGAAGATGAGGAAGTGGCTGAGGCATTGGGCCTTGATATGGAGGCCTTCTATCGTCTCTTGGACGAGGTCAGGGGCATTGCCATCATTAACAAGGAAGAGTTAGGGCATCTCGTTCCCCAGAACGAGGGAGGCAGCGGCTGGCCCATGAGTCAGTTGGGCCTCGGCATCGGACCCTTGGATTCACTGAATCTTGCGGAGATCAAAGACGTGATCGCCAAGGCCATTGAAAAATTGCCCAAGAATGAACGGATGGTCGTAGCTCTTTATTATTATGAAGAACTGACCATGAAAGAGATCGGTAAGATTATGGGTTACACGGAATCACGTGTCTCCCAGTTGCACACCAAGGCGGTCATCAGACTCCGAAACGCTCTTAAACCCTATTTTAAGGACTAGAGCAGGTTAAGAGGCAAAGTGAGCGATATAGACCAAGATGCGTTCTCCCTGGAAGAAGATGAGGATCCGGACCGTCTGAACGGGACGGAATCGGACAAAGAAGCGGAACAGACGCAGGGAGAGGGGAAAAAAAACGGGAAGGAAGCGGGTCGTCTTCGAAGACTCTTCGACCCTCTGAGGGGACGTAAGTGGGTAACGGGAGTGGTCTTGACTTTATTTTTTATGGGCTTGGGATTGGGACTCACTCAGGGTTATAAATGGTTGCCTTCCAGCGTGAAAAAATTATCCCCCCTTACATCCGATAAGAGCCAAAAACAGGATTATTATGAGGAGAAGCTTTCTCCTCTTTTTATCCCCCTGCAACCCGATGCCCCGAATCAGGCCGTCATGATTGATTTTTCCGTCATATGGGACGGCCTGGCCTCATTTCGGTATAAATGCATGGAGTTGCAAATCAGAAACCGGTTGTACCGATATCTGGTCGGCTTTTCGGAAGCAGGAGATAATTTCAAAGAAAAAGCGGCCTTTATTGAAACGGAAATGAGCAAGATCTTTAGGGAATCATTGGGTATGGAAAGCTTGACCGTAAAAGTAAAGGAGATCAGGGAGATTTAGGCGGACTTGAGGATCTTCTCCAACAAAACCCTCATGCTGCAACATGCATGAGGGAAAAGGGAGGGCAGATCATGGAAGGTTACTCCGGCATGGGAGGGGCCTCTGGAATAACGCCCGCCACTGAGAGGGTTTGGGCTGTCCAGAAAAAAAGGAAGGCTGAAGATCATCGCCGCCGGCAAGGCAAGAGGAAGGAGTTCGGCAAAGGTGGGAAGCAAGAAGAAGGGGCGAAGGGTGCGCAGGCAATGAAAGACTCCAACTTACACCATGATCCAGGCGATTCCGGTGGGGATGAGGAGACCGTATATGGTTCCGGCAAATCGATGGTCCCAAAAAGCCGAAAAATAGACCTCGTTATTTAAGAGACGAATATCTTATGGAAACCCAAATCTGGATCATAGGTCAAATTGCCATTGATCTCCTTATGGTGATGCTCTTGCTCTGGTTCCTTAAGTCTCAAAAAAGAGGCCAGATGACATGGCAGGACCAAGAAGCGGTCATTCAGAAATCGGCGGCCATCCTCTCCGAGATGCAGGAGATAAGCCGATCCCTCGAAAAGAATCTCGAGGAAAAGAAAGCCCTGAGCCGGCATATCCTGGAGCAGTTGGATCAAGGATTGAAGCGGGCCGAGGAGAGCTACCATCAGCTATCAGGGATCATTTCAAAATCCGGCAACACCCTGCCCCGGCAGGGGTCTGTAACGGACAACAGCAACACGAGATCCTCGGTGCTGGCCCTTCTTGAAAAGGGATTGACCAGGGAGGAAATCGGACGTCACCTCGGTATCTCTGTCGGCGAGATCGAATTAATGCTCAAGCTGAAGCCTCCGAAGACCCCCAGGTGATCGATTCCTAAGGACACCATGGTATGTTTCGCGGAATAACCCAATCACCGGGCCATCAATTTGACAAAAGCCGTGCTCAGGAGGCATTGAACTTCAGGGTGGGAGAAACCTTCAAGGGCAACGTCATCCGGCGCCTCTCCGGCGGTAAGGTCCTTGTTGCGTCCCGAGGCCGTCAATTTTGGGCTCATACGACGCTGAACCTGCAGGAAGGACAACGGCATCATTTCCAGGTCAAATCCCTTGGATCGAAGGTTGAGCTGAAGGTTCTGAATGGGGGAATCAAAAGCACCCATTGTCTTACAGGGGACTTGTCGAACGTCCGGGCCGCAAGGGAAAAACTGGCAAGAATCTTGGCGGAGCTCACCTCCGTGCGAACTCTGCATGTCCTGCCATCCGAAGCCAAAGGTGCGCTCGGGAGTCTCACCCGTCTTCTTCCTGCAATCGTTTACAGCGGTCCTGAAAAGGATGCCGTACAATCCCTCATGCGCTGTATCCTAGGAAGTGGCCTTTTCTGGGAGAGCAAGGTGGCGCGCTATTTCCCGGGGGATAAAAAGGAAAACTGGAGACAATTGATGGCAGGGGATCTGAAAGGACTGCTCCTCTCGCTGAAAAAGACCCTTGCGGGGGGGGAAGGAGGGGATGCCCAAATAGAGGGCCTGGCTCAAAAAATCGAAGAAGCCCTCCTCATCATTGAACAGGAGCAGTTCTTAAAACTTACGGCAATCCAGAATGAGGCCGGCTGGTTCATGTTTTTGCCTGGCCTTCACGATGATGGATTCCTCGATGCCGAGGTCTTTGTCGAAAAGAACGGGGAAGGTGGAGCCATCCGGTTTTTCATGGTGATGGGGTTCACCCGGTTGGGGCGGATGGAGGTCACCGTCAACATCGCTCATGGCATCGTGGACGTGAAAATGCTGATGGAGGACGAGAAAAGAGTCTCTCTTGTAACCAAACAACTGGCCCTCCTGATAGGCGCCCTTGAAAAGCGCGGTTTGAGATCCGGCAGGATGGTCTGTGAGGTTTGTTTGATGGAGCCGAGGAATCGCGGTCCCTGTCCTGAAGATCAAGGGTTTTCAGAGCCGATTCATCTGATCATATAAAGGGCGGGAGTCTGGAGCTCCGCATGAATGGGAACCGGCATTCGGGGATGTTTCAGTGGAAGTGGGTGCAGCGTGAAACAGAGAGATTTGACAAACCGAAAAGCCTTGGATCGTAAAAAGGGCATGCCGGGGAAGAATGCCCGCAAAAGGGCCGTTGCCCTCAAATATGAGGCGGCAAAGGATCAGGCGCCCAAGGTTACCGCCAAAGGATGTGGGCGGATAGCGGATCGCATGATTGAATTCGCCCGAAAAAAGGGCGTTCCTATTCAAGAGGATTCCGATCTTGTCGGCGCCTTGATGCAACTGGATTTTCAGGAAGCGATCCCTGAAGAACTCTTCCATGCCGTGGCGGAGATCCTGGCCTTTTCATACCGTCTCAACCGTCGGATGGAGGGGGAAAAGTGAAAACTTCCAACAGCGGCCGCTTCCGAAAGGATCCCCCATGCCTCTGTCCGGGACGTTTCGAAAAGCTGAAGGGATCACGATAGTTTTTTCATGTCGTGCACGGATTTTGCCGATAATCCCATAGGGGCTCACCTCCGCAAGGCCAGCATTGGACACCGAGGTTCCGCCTTGGAGTCATTTATGAGGAGGACGACCTTTAAGCCGCGAGAAAAATCCAACGAGGAGAAGGGGGTAGAGGGCATGATGAGGAATATGATTCGCATCGGAGCATTCTTTTCCCTGCTCTTGCTGTTCCCGTCCTATTTGAGTGCAGGGCTGAACACCTTTCAATTTCGAATTATCAAGATCGCCTTCATGAACGGCTATGTTCGTGCCCTGGCATCCGAGGAGAGGACGATCAAAAGGCTCAGGGAAAATAAGCAATTTATGGAAAAATTCGTAAAAAGTGAAGCGGAGAAGTACATGCAAGAGGTCTCGAGGATCAACCGGAAAATCCCGGATCAGAAAATCCTGAAAGCCTCATCGGAAGCCCTTCGCAGAAACAACAATTGGTAGTTGAGAACGTGACGGGGGTTGTTTCCCCCTCTGTCTAGGGTCCTGCGGTATTTTATCCCTTCAGCCCTTTCCCGATCCCCGTTCATGAAATTCCTGCTTCAACCAACCTACAAATACCCTTTATTTTGGTTTGAAAAACCTGGTGCCCTCAGGGCTGGGCCAGAATCGAATAGGCTTGCTGCACCTGTCATTTGGTTTTTCGCTTTTGGCCTTTGAGCGTTTTGCTCCGACATGACATGTTCCTGTTCCTGCCATCACCCCTTTGGGTTTAAACCAAAGCCGGGCCCCCACCCGTCGCCGCAATCGAAATCCGCGGTGGGTGCGGCCTTTGCACTGAATCTCCTGATCATAAGTATGACCTGCCAATGAGGCGATGGATTGAGGCGTCACGGGGGCCGTCAAGATATTGTCCGGTCAGGGAGTGTGAAATGACACTTTCACGTATGAAAGGGAAAAATATTAGCCTGATTCCCCTCCCTTGCCGGTAAATTTTTCCCCATCGGGGGGAGTAGGATGCAGGGACAGGCCAAGAGCCGAGGGAAGCGCCAGGCGTCGGCAGTGGTTGTTTTTGGAAAAAGTAATAAAAATTAGTTGTTTAGGGTATCGAAGGAAAATAGGGGTGCCGTTCAAAGCACTTGGTATGGGAATTGCTTGTAGAAGGGATAAGGCCCAAACATTGTTAAGACCGGAGGGAATCATGTTAGGTGGAATGCTCGATGCCGTGAGAGGTTGCCTAAAGGAAGAGATGAGGATGGACGTCATTTCCAACAACCTTTCCAATGCAAATGTGCTGGGGTTCAAGAAGGATGTGATTTCCTTTCAGGAACTTTTAAAAGGTGCCATGGCCGAAGGCGAGCAGGGGGGCGGAATGGACGAGAAATCCGAGGATCCTGCACTGATACAAATCAGGACGGACGTCAGTCAGGGGGATATTCGGTTCACGGGAAACAGTCTGGATTTTGCGATCTACGGCGAGGGCTTTTTCAAGGTGGATACACCGGACGGGATCCGCTTCACGCGAAAGGGCAATTTTGCACTGGACAATGCAGGGTACCTGATCACTCAGGACGGGCATAGAGTCTTGGGCGAGGGTGGACCCATCCCTATATCCGGTACCCTGATTCAAATGGACGGCCGGGGAGTCATCACGGTGGATGGCGCAGAGGTCGGACGGATCAGCATGGTGAATTTTGAAGACGGATCCTCTCTGATGAAAGACGGCATGGGTTTTTACCGCAATATGATGGCTGAACCGGAAATCCCTGTCGACTCGGAAACCATGGTTCAACAGGGATATGTGGAACTCTCCAACGTCAATGTGGCCGAGGAGATGGTGAA
>CAYNYM010000011.1:0-16211 GCA_964401325.1 uncultured Desulfobacteraceae bacterium
ACTTCCAGGCCGATTCTTTTTCCCATTACTCTTCCTCCTCGACCATGGTGATTGACCCGGTGGGGCATTCGTGGGCACATATGCCGCACCCTTTGCAGTAGAAAAGGTCTGCCTCGAAATAACCCTCTTCCACTTCGTTGATGGCGGCATCAGGGCAGAAGATATAGCAAATGCCGCACTTGACGCAACGGTCCTTGTTCCAGACCGGCCGGCTGGATCGCCAATTCCCGGTCTTGTATTCAGCGGCATTGCCCGGAGTCCTGACGACCCCTCCAATTTCTATTTCCTGCCAGGTCAGGTCTGTCTTGGTCTTGGCCAATTTCGAAGTCCTCCGTCAGTCCGCCAGTTCGGTTTCGTCAAAGGCCCTTTTAAAGGCCCGAATATTCTTGTCGGCAATCCTTCCAAATCTTTCCTTCAAAGGCTCAATCAAGGCGTCCGGATCTATGATGGGTTCGGCCTTTAGCAGGGCGCCAAGCATCGTCGTATTGGTGATCGGAAGCCCCAGTTCTTCTCTCGCTATGTGTGTGGCGTTTACCACAGCCAGTTTGCACGTCAGGCCCAGTTCCTTTCGGATTTCCGCTGCGCTGAATTTGGTATTGGCCACAAGGATACCATCCTCCTTGAGCCCCGCTGTTACGTTCACAATTCTCAGGATGGATGGATCCAGGACCAGCACCAGATCAGGTTCGTTAATATTGGATCTGATCTTGATTTGTTTCTCGTCCACCCGAAGGAATGCGACCACGGGCGCACCCCTTCTCTCCGGTCCGAAACTGGGAAAGGCCTGGCCGTATTTCCCCTCGCCGATTGCCGCCGTGGCCAGAAGTTCTGCAGAGGTGACAGCCCCTTGTCCCCCCCTTCCGTGTAGCCTGATTTCCAGCATGACTGCTCCTTGAAAACCTAGAAAGAGTTTGTCTAAATAGTTTTTAAAATAATAACTCCGCGATATTTTATTTTCAAGTAAGTTTTTTTTATGAAAATACGAAAAAATGTTTCCTTATTCGGAACGATTCGAAATCTCTATGGTTTTCCTTCTAAAGCAATTTTTAAAATATTTTAATAGAATTTTATTTCGAAAAACACGCACAAAGATGTAGGGATTATTATTACAATAAAATAAGATTATCTATTAATGAATACCATGTCTTGAAAAAGAGCTGTTATTTATAATCTGATAGATCGTATTATGGTGATGTTGCATAAACTTGGGCCTGCCGTTTGATCCCCTTTTATTATGATGGGAGCATAATGTATGCCGTTTCCGGTCCGAGAGCAGCCTGGATGAAACGCCCGTCATGAAGGGAAATGCCGCCTTGTCAAGCCGAACGGCGCGATAGTGTATGATTCGGCAATCGTCAAGGTTTTTTACAGTATGGAAAGTTTTGTGGCCTGAGAGGAAAGGCCGTCAAGATGAAAAGAACATACCCTGAATATCCAATCGTCGGAGTCGCCGCGATTCTTTTTAAAGGAAATTCGGTCCTGCTGGCCAGGCGTGGCAAGGAGCCGGGAAAGGGGGATTGGAGCCCTCCGGGAGGGGCGGTAGAATTGGGGGAGACCCTCGAGGAGGCCTTGAGGCGCGAGATTCGTGAGGAGGTCTCGCTTGAAATCGGAATCGGGGGGCTGATCAGGCTCATAGACCGCATTGTTTACGATGCGCAGAGAAGAATCCAGTACCACTATGTTATTGCGGACTACTGGGGATGGATCCTTTCGGGCACGCCGAAAGCCCGGTCGGATATCAGCGATATCCGCTTTGTTGATCCGGGCCGGCTCGATGATGAGGCGATCCATGAGGAAGTAAGAGAAACGATTCTAATGGCCTCGGACATGAGGAAGGCCTTTTTGAAAGAGGCGGGAGGAGACAAGACCGGAGGGTGAAGGGGCCCTCAGGCTTTCATGGCCAGTCGGAAGCCTAGTCCGGGTGCAGAGAAATCCTCCCTGAAACTGAACCGCCGGGCACAACGAACGCTCCAGGCATCCAGGTTCCAGCTCCCACCGCGGATGACCCTATCCGGCCCTTTTGTTAGAATGACGGGGTTTTGGGTCTCATGTCTTCTGTAGGCCTCTGCCTGGAAGTTGTCCTGACACCACTCCCACACATTGCCGCTCATATCATAAAGGCCGAGTCCGTTAGGGGCTTTCTTTCCAACGGGCCGGGTCGATCCATCGCTGTTGTCTTCGAACCAGGCCAGGACACCCGCTTCATTCCCACCGGCATAGAGTTCATCCTTCCCTCCGCTCCGCGCGGCATATTCCCACTGGGCCTCCGTGGGCAGGTCAAAACGGAATTTACCGTTATTGGCTTCCGTTAATTTTTGAATCAATCTTTGCACATCGTGCCGGGTGACCCGCTCGACGGGGTGCAGGCCCCCT
Organism: uncultured Desulfobacteraceae bacterium; assembly: GCA_964401325.1. Lineage (GTDB taxonomy): Bacteria > Desulfobacterota > DSM-4660 > Desulfatiglandales > HGW-15 > CAYNYM01. The sequence continues at coordinate 2,374 of CAYNYM010000011.1, forward strand.
TGGAATTTGGAGGGGTTATCTCCCATCGCCTCTGCCCATTGGTCCTGGGTAACCGGGTATTTGCCCATATAAAATCCGTCCAGGCGGACCGGATGGACCGGCAATTCGTTTTCAATGCCGTCCCCGAAGGTATCCCCCATCATGAACGTCCCGCCCGGGACATGGAGAAACCTCATTTCCGTGACAGGTTCCAAGATTTCCGGTCTTTGGTCCATGGATTCGGTTTCCTGGGGATGACACTTCGGACATGCGGTGTTTCCCGGAGGAATGCGTACCCCACAGGCCTTGCACAGCAGGGAAGCTTCACATTCCGGGCACCTTTTCCAGTGCTCCTTGACCGGGGCCCTGCACTGTGGGCATTGGGGCAAGGTCAAGGGAGTCTCACAGGCAGGACAGATCTTCCAGGTCTTTTTTACCGGCTCCCCGCAATCGGGACAAACCGTCTTGTCATGGCGTTGAGTCATGGGTTTTGTGCCTTTGAATCAAAAAACTTTCTGAAAAAGAGGTTGAACATTTTCACGACATAGCACGATTGTAACCGTTATTGTATCAAAAAATCATCAGGATTGACTCGTCGTGTCCGATGCCACTATACTATATACTTTGGCACGATACATTCACCACCCACCCTGTCATTGATTCTCATTCCTGATTTTGTACTCATTCATTTTTTTGACCTCGCAAGGACTTGGGCCTAATCAGCCGGCACATTCTGCGATTGCCCTATTGGCTGGGTGGTGAAGCGGATCGGTCGGTCTCCGGAGACGGCCGAACACTCAATCCTTTGGGAGCAACAAAAGAAAGGAGTGAAGGGCATGAAGAACAAGGAGCAGGATTACTTTCTGGCATTTGTCCATGTCAGCAAGGCCATCAGTTCCACCTTGAATCTTCAGAAAGTCCTCGATCTCATCTTGAAAGAGGCGATCAGGTCTCTGGACCTCAAGGCGGGCGCCATTAGTCTGTTAAACGGAAAGAACAACCGGCTGGAACTGATTGCCCAGCAAAATTTGAGCAGGGCGTTTTTGAACAAAGGCCCTGTCCTTGCGGACAGGAGTATCCCCCGTGCCATCAGGGAAGGGGGGGCTGTTGTTGTTCCGGACATCGAGCACGACAATCAACTGCAGTATCCGCAGGAGTGCAAGAAAGAGGGTATCCGATCCATCCTGTCCGTCCCCATTATTTTCAAAGAGGAGAACATCGGTGTTCTTCGGCTCTACGATTCCAAGATCAGGAATTTTACCCCTCAAGAGGTGGCATTCATCACTGCCTTGGCGGAGCAAGGTGGCATAGCTATCGAAAATGCGAGGTTCCTGCAGGAAGTGCAGAGCAACCACAAAAAGGAGATGCGGGAGCTCTGGGAGTGGTTCCAGGCCATGACCGGAAAAGCCGTGCTCGACGGCTGACCCGGATTCACCATCAAGGGATCGTTCTGTATCTCGCACAGATACCCTGAGATCGCTGAATATTTAATCAAAGCGTTAAGGGTATGTCGAGACCCTATCATGTCCCCGGAGCCGCTTTGATCCGGGCATATTCAACATAGGCGGCCTGTTGTTTGATCAGGTTCTCAATGCAAGGGCATCCACTTTCCTAGGACATTTTCGGGCACAGGCGTTTATAAATGAATCCAAGCTGTTTCCGGGTCAGCTCTCCCACGTGGTCATTGATCCATTTGAGATCCCCGGAGACGATGGCCGCCTTGGCTTCATTCGAGAGGCAGTAGTCCTCGAGAGCGGCGGAGCCGAATTCCATCAGGGCGTTCCAGAATTGACTGTCCTCCGAGGTGCGGTTCAGCGCCCGAATAACTTCTCTTTTTTGAATCAGCTTTTCTTCTTTTGTCACGGCTTTCTTGACCGCGACGTTAACCGGGGCGGCCTCTTTTTCCTTCAGTGCCCCCCCCACGGTCGTGATAAATTCATCTTCCGTAAAGGGCTTTTGAAGATAGTGGAAGACTCCGATCTTCATGGCGTTTACGGCAGAGGTTATGGTGGCGTATCCGGTGATGACTACTACTTCCGTGTCCGGCCTGTTCTCCTTGACCTCCCGCACGACCTCCATTCCGTCCATGTCCGGTAATCGCAGATCGGCTACCAGCAGATCAAAGGTCTTTTGTCTGAATCTGTCGAGAGCACCGTGTCCGGTCATAGCCAGATCCACGCCGTAGCCCTCTTCCTTGAGGACCATCTGAAGGCCCTGCGCCAGGCTGTTTTCGTCCTCCATCAGGAGGATTTGGGGGGGGGCGAGAGACTCATCCCCCCTGAGATCCTGCAAAGGGTCCATGAGCGTACCTCCTTTTTTTTAGAAGTCTTCTTGTCGAAAGGTCTTTGTCTTATGGGTGAAGCAAAAACGACTCCATAGATCGGGTTGAGCTCAAAAAAAGTAATAATCTTTGATATGTCATAAATTTCAGTTACTTGGAAGGGAAAAAGAAGGGGTTTTCAAGGGGGGATCAGCGCAAAGACGTATAACCCGATATACGAAAGCAACCGGGAGTAAAGGTTAAATTGATGATATTTCAATCAATTGAAACCGTATAATAAATTATACGTTCTTGCTTGTTTTATAGGGTCTTCGAATTTTCCGGTGAGATGTGGTGCTTTTTCAGGAGAGCGGAAAAGTTGGCCCTCTGCATGCCGACCTTTTTAGCCGCATGGGTGATATTTCCCCCACAGGCCTTGAGGGCCTTGATCAGAAAGGCCTTTTCAATGCGACCGTAGGTTTCTTCAAGGAGTTGTTTCTTGATGAACTTGAGTTCCCGGAGTGTCTCCGGAACAGATCTCCCTTGCCAGGACCTTTTTGCCTGCAGGTGATCCAGGAGATCGAGGAGATTCAAAACCCTGCGATCGGCCAGGATGACCAGCCGTTCGATAACGTTCTTGAGCTGCCTGACATTGCCCGGCCATTCATGGTCTGACAGCATTTCCAGGGCTTCGTCCGAAAATCCGTCGATTTTTTTTCCTGTTTTTCTACAGAAAAGCCTCAGGAAGTGGTAGGCCAGCCTGGGAATATCGTCCTTCCGCTCCCGTAGCGGCGCAAGAAAGATGGGAACCACGTTCAGACGGTAAAAGAGGTCATCCCTGAAGGTCCCCTTTTCCACCATGGCCTTCAAGTCTTTGTTGGTCGCCGCAATCAGCCGGACGTCGGCCTTTTTGACATGACTGGCACCGACGGGTTTGTACTCCTGCATCTCAAGGACCCGCAAGAGTTTTCCCTGGGTTTCCATATTCAGGTTGGCCACGTCATCCAGAAAGAGGGTCCCGCCGTGGGCCACTTCAAAGATCCCAGCCTTGTCCTGGAGGGCCCCGGTAAAGGCGCCCCTGACATGTCCGAACAGTTCGCTTTCCAGGAGACCGGGTGACAGGGTACTACCGTCCACGGCCACAAATTGCCCGGTCTCCCTCTTGCTCCGGACATGGATGGCCCTGGCAAAGAGCTCTTTGCCCGTACCGCTCTCCCCGCTCAAGAGAACCGTGCTGTCCGTGGGAGCGACTTTGCCGATGGCGTCAAAGACCTCGATGATCTTCGGATTTTTGCCCACGATATTGTCAAAGCCGTATCGGTCAAGAAGTTCTTTTCTCAAAGATAAATTTTCCTCGACCAGGCGTTTTTTTTCAGCGGCCCTCTCCACGGCAAGGACGAGTTCGTCCTCCGAAAAAGGCTTGGCAAGGTAGTCGAAGGCCCCCAGTTTCATGGCCTGCACCGCATTTTCCACAGTCGAATATCCCGTCATGACCACGATGTGCTCTCCGGGTTTTTCCTTTTTCACTCTCCTCAGGATGTCCATGCCGTCCATATCGGGCAATTTCATGTCCAGGAGAATCACATCATAGTCTCCCCTCAAAATCGCCTCCAGTCCGGCCCTCCCGGTTACGCAGATATCGGCGGAATGTCCCTGTTCCGATAGGGCGAGACGGCATCCGTCGCAAATGATGCGCTCATCATCGATGATCAGGGTACGAAATGCTTCCAAGGTCATGACAGGATCCCTTCCCGGTCAAGGTTTCCTTCAAAGAGGGGGATTTCTACGGTAAAGCGGGTCCCCTGCCCCGGCTGACTGAAGACTTGAATGTTTCCCCCGTGTTTCTGCACAATGCCGTAATTGACGGAAAGCCCCAGACCGGTTCCCTTGGGCTTGGTGGAAAAAAAGGGTTCGAATATCCGCTCCATGTTCTTGTTGGAAATGCCCATGCCTGTATCCTCGACCTCGATCCGCAACCTCTCGGTCTTAGGGTCAGCAGCACTGCTGACCTTGATCGTTCCTTGCTCGTCCTGGATCGCCTCGACCCCGTTGATCAGAAGATTCACAAAGACCTGTTCCATCTGATTCACATCGAGCAGGGTTTCGGGCATGCCCTCGGCAAGGTGCTTTTCCACCCGCACATGCCTGAGGCGAAATTCGTTTTCAAGGATACTCAGGGCCTTTGAAATGATGTTGTTGATGTTGGCCGGAATCTTTTTGGGTTCTTTTTCCCGCGAAAATTCAAGCAGTTCCTGGATAATGCCCCGGCACCGAACGGTTTCGTGGACGATGACCTGCAGGCCTTCCTTGAGGGGCCCCCCTTCGGGCACTTTTTTGATCATGTTTGTGCTGTAGAGCAATATCCCGGCGAGGGGGTTGTTGATCTCGTGGGCGATACCTGCCGCCATCCGACCCAGGCTCGAAAGCTTTTCCGTCTGGAGGGCGAGATGATCATACCGGATCTGTTGCGTTTCAATCAAACGTGCCTTATCGATGGCCATGGCGCACTGCTCAGCGATAAATTCCGCAACATTCAGTTCTTCCTCGGAAAATTTTCTCTGCTCGGGGAAAAAGATGCGAAGCACCCCCACGATGTGGCTTCCCAGGGAAAGGGGAAGATCCACCATCATTTGAATGCCCTCTTCCCGGGCCGCTCTTGGATATTGCACCCGGGGATCCGTTTGAACATCTTCTATGATGATCACCTTGTTCAGGCGGCACAATTCCGTGATGACCTTCTGGCTGGAGACATGGCCTTTGGAGAGGTATTTCTCGCTCAGGCCGTAGGCGGCATTCAACTCCAGCTCATTGGTCTTTAGGTTGAGAATCCGCAAGAGGGATCCCCTGGCCTCGAGTGCCTCGGTCACCTTGCTCACGACCAGGTTCAAAACCTCCTTGACGCTCTTGCTTGAGTGAACCGACCGACTGATGTCCCGAAAGATATGATAAAAGGCGGTGATATGCTGGGAAGGGTCCATTGGGTTCCCCCGCGGTGGGTCGGGCAGGACAAAATCCTGGCAGAAAAGGGTTGGGGAAAAGAGAAGACCGTCTCGACACGCCGGCGTAATCATACAAATTCAGGTTGCAGGTTTTGTATGGGTTTGGCCTTTTGATAGAGCCGATAGGGGATCACGGCACCATTGTTTATGTTTCGAAGCTTCCCTGTCCGCCTCGGGCGGGTTGGTTTTATTTGCTTATATCAAACCCACAAAATTATGTCAAAATTTAACCGACCTTGATAAATTCGGTAAAAATCTTTGGTTTCATGGGCCATGATTCGAGGGGTCCGGTGAATCTCGGGTTTGTGTCAAATACGGAAATCTGATAGACTAAATATAAGAGTTTTTCTCTACAACTCCATGTTTTCATAAGTCTGCCAACCAAAACAACTATCTGCTTGGTATCAAGAATCATTCCGATGCGCTTTTTTCTCAACCCGGAGGTTCCGCTCCTTGGAAGGAAAAGCAAATGACAAAACACCCCTTATGCATATCTAAGCCATTGATTTAGTTGGTGACGTCAATGTAGATGTTCTTCTTTTGGGCATCATTCATTCTGATGATGAACTGAAACAGGGAGGTGAGGTAATCATGGCAGTCATTACGATTTCGAGGCAGATTGGGGCCGGGGGCTGGACCCTTGGCGAGAGACTGGCGGAGAGACTTGACTACCGTTACGTTGACGAGGTCATGATCAGACAGGTGGCCGACAAGGTGGGGGTGACGGCCGAGGACATCAGTGCCTTTGAAAAGGACGGGGCCACAAAACTCATGAAATTCCTGGATAAAATGGTGAGCCGCGATTTCATCAACCGTTTGATCAGTGACAAATACGGCTATGTGGAAGAAGAGCGGTATGTGGGCGTGGTCACCGCGATCATCAAAGAACTCTACGAAGAGGGCAACGCCGTAATCGTGGGGCGCGCGGGCCAGTATATTCTGAAAGGCCATGAGGGGGTATGGCACATCCTTCTCGTGGACGATCTCAAGAAACGGGTTCGCTTTATCATGGAAAACTACAAGATGACGGAGTCCGATGCCGAGAAACTCATCAGGAAAAAAGACCGAATCAGGACCAACTTCCTGAGCTTCTTTGCAGAAAAGACCTTTCACGATGACCCAAGATCCTATGACCTGGCGATCAACATGGAGCATATCACTCTCGCGAAGGCAGAAGGCGTGATTTTAAACATCATGGGTCATTAGATTCGTTGTCGCGAAAAACGGAATACGGCCCCAAAAAGCGGGTGATGTTCAATTATTGCCGGTCATACGCCAAGTCCGTTTTCATCGGGGCACGGCCCTGAAGGCCAAAAAAGTCTTCATCCGAACCGCGTGTTCCGCCTCGACGAATTCCACCAAAAGGGGTGTGCCAATCTGAATCTGCTCCGGCCGGTCGAGATCCAGGCCCAGGATTCTGGCTATCACCTTGGGGCCCTCCACCAGTTCCACGACCCCGCTGCAATAGGGCGTATTTCGGTCAAATCCCTCCTCGACCATCAATGGGGGGGGCACCGTGATCACCGTGTATGAGGCAAGCCTGCCCATGCCTTTCATTTCCATGATGACATGGGCCTGTCCGAATAGTGTTTGCTGATTTCCTCGATTCTGATGGTAAACAGGCCTTGTGTGAGGCATTGTTTTAACATCACGAAAAATGCGCTTGACCTGCCATAGCTCTTTATACTTCAGGTCGATTTTTTCTGCTGGCAGACTTGTATTGGTCGTCAGTACCCATTTGCCATCAAAGCGTGATGCGTAGTTGACTTTGTCCATGTCAATTCGTGCGCTGTTTTTGTCGACCTTCAGGTACTTGCGATACCCTTTATTGCCGACGAGACTTTTGGGACCTTTTTTCAGTTGCCCTTTTAAAAGAGCGATAATGGCTCCGACAATCATCTCTCAACGATTTGAAAATATTGATATTTCTCAAATTTTTCTACACGTGCAAACATTGAAATTTTTTTGTTGAAAACATCATGTTTTCAGTTGGTTAGAGTATTTCGGGGGTATCGTTTTTTACGCAAACTTTTTAAGAAGAATCTGTGCGTGGGCACAGGCCCCGCGGTGGGGACCCGACCGCAAACGGCCTCTTGACGGCTTCCCCGCTCAATCCGCATGGAGAGCCTCTATTTGGGCATAAAAGTCCAGGGACTCCGGGTTCCTGAGGGCATCCTTGTTGAGTACCTCCTCGCCCTGAATCACTTTTTTGATGGCCAGTTCCACCTTCTTCATGTTGAGGGTATAGGGGATATCCGGCACGGCGATGATCTTGGCCGGGACGTGGCGCGGCGAGGTGTTATCCCGAATCGTCTTCTTGATCTTACCCTTTAAATCTTCCGTCAGTTCGAATCCTTCGGCCATCTGCACAAAAAGGATGATCCGAACGTCGTTTTTCCAGTCCTGTCCCACAACGACGCTGTCCTCGACCTCCCTTACATTTTCTACCTGGTTGTAGATGTCCGCCGTGCCGATCCGAACCCCCCCGGGGTTCAATGTGGCGTCCGATCGCCCATAGATGATCACGCCCCCCCGGTCCGTCACCTCTATGAAATCACCGTGACGCCAGACATTGGGGTAGACGTCAAAATAGGCGGAAATGTACTTCTTGTTGTCCGGGTCATCCCAGAAGTAGATGGGCATGGAAGGCGACGGGGCGGTGCAGACCAGTTCACCCGTCCGGTTGGTCACCGGTTTTCCCGCCTCGTCAAAGGCCTCCACTTTCATGGCCAGGCCCCTGCACTGGAGTTCTTCCGCATAGACCGGGCCCATGGGGTTGCCCAGGGCGAAGCAGCCGTTGATGTCCGTTCCCCCGGAGATGGAGGCAAGTTGGACATCCTCTTTGATGTCCCGGTAGGCATATTCGAAGCCCTCCTCTGAAAGCGGTGATCCCGTCGAGCAGATGACGCGCAAAAAAGAGAGATCATATTCCTTACCCGGTTTTACGCCCGCGTTTTCGATAAAATTCAGGTAGGCGGCGCTGGTTCCGAAGATCGTAAATTTCTCGTCCTGGGCCGTCTCCCACAGGGCCCCGGGATGCGGGTAAAAAGGGTTGCCGTCAAACAGCACCACCTTGGCGCCCACGGCCAAAGAACTGACCAACCAGTTCCACATCATCCATCCGCAGGTCGTGAAGTAGAAGATGGTATGCTCTCGTCTCAGATCCGTATGCAGGACGAGTTCCTTGAGGTGGTGGATCAGAATTCCCCCGGCGCTCTGGACCATGCACTTGGGAAGTCCCGTAGTGCCGGATGAGTACATGATATAGAGGGGGTGATCAAAGGGCAACTGCTTGAAATCGATATCGAGGTCCGGGTCCTGAGACTTGAAATCCTTGTAAAGGACCGAATTGGGGACATCGCTGAGGTCCGGCTCCGTTTCCGTGTAGGGCACTACGACTACTTTTTCTATGGAGGGGAGTTGCCTGAGAATCCCGGATACCCTCTTTAGGGAATCAAAGGTCTTTCCTTTAAAGGAGTACCCATTGGCCGTAAAGAGTACCTTGGGCTTGATCTGCCCGAAACGGTCCAAAACCCCCTTGATGCCGAAATCGGGAGAGCAGGAAGACCAGGTGGCACCCATGCTCGCGGCAGCGAGCATGGCAACGACTGCCTCCGGCATGTTGGGCATAAAGCCGACCACCCGGTCGCCCTCCCGAATGCCCTCATCCCGCAGGGACCCGGCCACCCGGGCCACTTCCTCATAGAGCTCCACATAGGTCATCCTGACGGTATCCCTGCCTTCTCCCTTGAAAATCAGGGCCACCTCGTCGTCTCTGAACCGCAGCAGATTTTCAGAAAAATTGAGCCTGGCGCCGTCGAACCATTTGGTCCCCGGCATTTTCGTCACATCGTCCACAATTTCACGGTAGGGTTGGGAGGCCTTGATGCCGGCAAATTCCCACATGGCCGCCCAGAAATCGGCAATGTTTTCAACGGACCAGTGGTAGAGACCGCGGTAGTCCCTAAAATTTTGGTGGTGTTTCCGGTTGATGAGATTCATGAAACGGTACATATTGGTTGATTGGATGCGTTCATCGGACGGTTGCCATAACAGTTTTGCCATGATTGCCCCCTTCTTTAAGCACTAAAAGAGTTGTCGTTCCATGATTCACTCTAATCCGCGGTTCGGTCATTCCTGTCATCTGGATCGAACGCAAATTCTGTACCAACGTTTCTTTAACCGGAATGCCGAAAACAAAGTGAATGGATTTATTTGCACGTGACCCGGGAAATAAGGTCTTTTGACAGGTCTTCTGCCCGTACACTGCTCGAGGTTTTCAGAAGATCGCGAGCGCCCTGGGCCCACCACGACTCCGAATAAAGGATCGCGGGGTAGCATATCGGCTACGCCTTTTGGATGTCTTCTCCCCCATCCGCTTTCCGAAAAAGTGAAAAATATACCCTATGGACGTAATGGAAAAAAGGCCGCCCGCGAGGGCATGGTTGATGGCAAGTTCATGTTTGATGATCGGAGCCAGACAGGAGACGGCAGTCGTGTTGAAAAAATCCGGAACCGCAGGCCCAGGAAGAGCAAGAGTTAGAGAATTTTCATAGACAAAGGTTATACACCCACCAAGGGGGGCTGACAACCTTTTTGACGACTGAGATACGGATCGGGGGCCTATCCCATGTCCTTGGGTGGCAGAAAAAAAAGAGGCCGCCCCGGGGCGAGGGGGCTGCCTCCAAAAAACGTGTCGGTCTGTTTTCAGTTTATGGTTTGCATTATTTCATACGTTAGGCTGATAGGTTACCTCCTGGACAGGGCCAATACGATATCTGCGTTCCCGGGCGCTTCCACCCGGGCCATTTTTACCTTTTTGTGCATGCACCAATCCCTGTATGAGGTTGAGAATATGGCTAAAAAATGCACGGGCCTCTGAGAAGAACCGTTAAGCCATCAGGAGCATCAAAAGCACAATAAGTATTGAAGATCCGGCCGTAATGAAGCAGAATGTATTATTGAGGTATTCGATCATGGTGAGGCCTCCTTTTGTGCTTTTATTTTTCTCAAAAACAATGGAGAGAGTGGATTTGCTAGCGGCCCCCGCGAAGCGGTCCGATGGGTTAATCGATGGCCTATTTATGCGGGGGCCCCTAACAATCAGAAACCGATCATTCATTTACTCTGGAGGAATGAAGAATGTGTGGTTCCTTGCCGGTAGAATAAAGCAAGATGAATGCCAAAGTCCCTTATTGAAATTTTAGTCATGTATTTCAGCATCTTATACGGAATGCCACAATCAGGTGCACCCGGGCCAGCAGGGGAATGTATATTTATGTTGCCAGCCTGGACGGGTAATGTATTTTTTTAAGCACACCTCTCGGGACCCGTTGCGTGATCTATACTCCGCAAAGGGTTCAATCTGTCGGGGCATGCCCTTGATTTTGAAGAAGCGAGAGGGTATGAAAAGGGCATTCCCCTTTGATGGCCTTTAAAAAAATGCTGTCTTTTCCCAGTTAAAATACTAACTTCACCCTATAGTCCATCTCGATGGATCATAATAACATGCCGTGGCAGGAGGTCTGATCACGCGGCCCCGAAACCGGGGGATGCGTCCAACGGAAAAATTCGTCTTTTTTGGCAAAGTGGCACGGGAGGATATCATGGGCGATAATGATTTCGATCTGGGCATTATTGGAGCAGGGGCTGCGGGGCTGACCATTGCAGCCGGTGCGGCTCAGCTCGGCGCCAGGACACTTCTCGTGGAAAAAGAAAAGGACCTGGGGGGCGACTGTCTTCATTTCGGGTGTGTTCCCAGCAAGACACTCATCAAAACGGCCCGGGTGTACCACATGATGCACAACTCGAAGTCGTTCGGCCTCCCCCGGGTAGAGGTCCCTCCCGTCGACTACAGGGATATCGTGGACCGCATCCGCTCCGTGATCGGTGAGATACAACACCACGATTCGGAGGAGCGTTTCTGCGCTTTGGGCGTCAGGGTCGAATCTGGTTCCCCGGGTTTTTCCGACGATCACACCATCCGGTCTAACGGCCGGGCCTTTAGGGCAAAAAACTGGGTCATCGCGACAGGGTCATCGCCCGCCGTTCCACCCATACAGGGGCTGGAAAAGACCCCGTTTATTACCAATAGAGAAATATTCTATTTGGATCGCCTTCCCAAGAGCATGATCATCCTGGGGGCCGGTCCCATTGCCTCCGAGATGGCCCAGGCCTTTTGCCGGCTCGGCACGAAAGTGCAGGTGGTCCAGCGAAGCGCTCAGATCCTGAGCAAAGAGGATGGGGACATGGCCGGCGAAGTCCTGAATGTCCTGAGTGGGGAAGGCGTTTTCTTCCATCTCAATGCCTCCGTTCTGCGTGTGAATGATCTGGGGGAGGAAAGAGAGGTCGTCATTGAAAAGGGGGAAGAGGGCCAGGTGAGCCTGAGGGCCGAGACCCTCCTGGTCGCCTTGGGCAGAAGCCCCAATCTGGAAGGCCTCAATCTTGAATGCGCCGGGGTTGAATTCGACAGGGGGGGCGTCAAGGTGGACGCACGGTTACGGACGACCCAGAAGCATATCTACGCCGCAGGGGATGTGACCGGGGCCTACCAGTTTACCCATGCGGCCGGCTATGAGGGGGGAATCGTCATCAGCAACGCCGTCTTTCATCTTCCGCGAAAGACGGACTACACCTTTTTCCCCTGGTGCACCTATACGGACCCGGAACTTGCAAGCATCGGCATGAACGAGAAAAGGGCCAGGGCAATGGGCCTTGAATACGCGGTCTATACCGAAAACTTCGAGGACAATGACAGGAGCCTTGCAGAGGGGGCGAGGGTGGGAAAGGTCAAGATGCTTCTCGATAAAGACGAAAAGCCCCTGGGCATTCAAATCCTGGGACCTCACGCCGGGGAATTGCTTGGTGAGTGGGTGGCCGTCCTGAACGGCAAGGTCAAGCTCTCGACCCTTGCCTCGGCGGTACATCCCTATCCCACCCTGGGAGAGATCAACAAACGCATCGCCGGCACCTACTTCTCACCCAAGATCTTTTCAGACAGAGTCAGGAAGGGGCTGAAATTCTTCTTTCACCTGAAGGGGCGGGCCTGCGGGTTGGAAAACCAGATTTAAAACAAGGTATTGGTTCAGCCTTTTACAACAATGAATGGTTTGGGTCATGACCCCTCCATGGCTGAATGGATTTCAAGGGGTGGAACAGATACCATTCGAGGAGAACGCAACAGGGAGGCTCGCCAACAGGGAGGACATCATGGATGTGGCCATGATCGGATTGGGGCGTATGGGCATGAACATGGCCAGGCGTCTGCTTCAGGGAGGGCACCGGGTGGTTGCCTACAACCGGACCCCTAAGAAAACGGACCGGCTTGTCAAAGAAGGGGCCGTCGGCGCCTATTGTCTGGAAGAAGCCGTGAATGGGCTCACGCCGCCTCGTGTGGCCTGGGTCATGCTTCCGGCCGGCCCGGCAGTCGATGAGCACATCGAGCAACTCAAGGACCTGCTTTCCGAAGGAGACATTGTCATAGATGGCGGCAATACGGACTATCGGGACGATCTCCGCCGGGCGAGGGGCCTGGCCGGGAAAGGCATCCGGTTTATGGATGCAGGCGTGAGTGGGGGGATATGGGGCCTCCGGGAGGGATATTGCCTGATGATCGGCGGGGACCATGGGGTTTATCTGGCACTTGAACCCATCTTCAAAACCCTGGCCCCTGTCGACGGCTATCTCTTGTGCGGCCCTGTGGGTGCCGGTCATTTTGTGAAGATGGTCCATAACGGCATCGAGTACGGCATGATGGAGGCCTATGGGGAGGGATTTCATATCCTGGAGGCCTCGCCCTACGCCGATAACCTGGATTATGCAAGAGTCGCCCATCTTTGGAACCGGGGGAGCGTCATCCGTTCGTGGCTGCTGGAACTGGCCGAGTCCGCCTTTTCAAAGGATCGCAGACTCTCCGCCATCCGGGGCTATGTGGAGGACTCCGGGGAAGGGCGCTGGACCGTGCAACAGGCCATCGATACCGGGGTTTCCGCCCCTGTGATAGCCCTCTCCCTGATGCGCAGATTTCAATCCAGGGAAGAAGATGCCTTCTCGGATAGGGTGGTATCGGCGTTGCGAAGCGAGTTCGGGGGCCACGCCGTGTTTGGCCCCGACAAAAAGGCATAGGGCGCAAGGTTTGAGTAAAAAAGTACTTCACGCCTTCCAAACCGGTTAAGCTGGAGATCCCATGAACGGGACAGATCGAAGTTCAAGCGTGGAAACGAACACCACGGCCGGGGTTACGGCACCCGACCTCAGGGTGCCTTACGGTGCCTGCCTGATCGAGGGTCTGCCGGCCCCCTGCACCATTGTCATTGTGGGGGCATCAGGCGATCTCACCGCAAGGAAGGTGATTCCCGCCCTCTACAACCTCTTCCTCAACAGGGGTTTGCCGGATTCCTTCCTTGTCGTCGGATGCGCCCGGACGGATTTAAACGACGAGGCTATAGGTAAAAGTCCTCTAAGCACACCACTAACATATCTTGATTTATATGATCAGATTCGGGATTTATTTGCTAAAACAGAAATAGCTATTCAAAAGAAATTTAAAAAATCAGATTTTTCATATAATATAACAGGTGGTCGCTGCGAAACATGTAAAG
>CAYNYM010000011.1:16221-18798 GCA_964401325.1 uncultured Desulfobacteraceae bacterium
CTTCAGGGCACTCAACAAGTATATATCGGTCCTGGACAAGGAACACGGGACCCGGGGGAATCGGATCTTTTACCTGGCGATTCCGCCGACACTTTACAAGTCCACCGCCCTGATGCTCGGTCAGGCCGGTCTTTCGGTTGAGCAAGGAGACGGCCATGGCTGGTCCAGGATCGTGGTGGAGAAACCCTTTGGGCGGGACCTGGAGACGGCCGTCGATCTTGACCGGTCTTTGCATGAGCGTTTTCAGGAACACCAAATTTACAGAATCGACCATTATCTGGCCAAGGAAACGGTCCAGAACATCCTGATGTTCAGATTCGCCAATGCCATTTTTGAACCCATCTGGAACCGAAGGTACATCGACCACGTGCGAATTACGGCGGCCGAGAGCATCGGCGTTGAGCACCGGGCGGGATACTACGAACAGGCGGGCGTTCTCAGGGACATGTTCCAGAACCACATGATGCAGCTTCTTTCCCTGATTGCCATGGAGCCCCCCTCCCTCTTTGAGGCAAACCGCGTTCGAGATGAAAAGGCAAAGGTCTATAGGACCCTCAGGCCCTTTCCGGTCGGGGATCTGCAGCGCTACCTCGTCCTCGGACAATACGGCGCAGGCACAATCAAGGGCAAAAGGGTTCCCGCCTACCGCGATGAACCGGAGGTGAGCACGGATTCCGTCATGCCCACCTTTGCCATGATGAAGATTTTTCTGGACAACTGGCGATGGCAAGGGGTGCCCTTCTACCTCACCTCCGGCAAGAGGATGACCGAGAAGATCACCCGGATCGCCATCCACTTCAAGGAAGTCCCCCACTCCCTTTTTCGGCAGATCCTGGGAGAGGAGATCACGGCCAATCAACTCATTCTCGGCATCTACCCGGAGGAGAAGATAACCCTGACCTTTCAGACCAAGAATCCAGGCGCCCGGGTCTGCCTGAGATCCGTGACCATGGACTTTCACTATCATCAGAATTATACGGGCCCCCTGCTGGAGGCCTATGAAAAGGTGCTCCTGGATGTCATGCTGGGAGACCATATGCTCTTCTGGAGACAGGATAGCGTGGAACTCTGCTGGTCTTTCCTGACGCCCATTCTGCGGCAATGTGAGTCCTGCGGCGATCGGGCCGAAATGCTTCTGCCCTATGATGCGGGCACCTGGGGCCCGAGGGCCGCCAGGGAACTTCTCAGTGTGAATGCAAAGGATAGATAAAGATGAGTTGGAAAATTTCACCGGTTGTGGCGGGGATACTGCAAAGAGGGGGGGATTGCGCAGGCATCACAAAGGACGAGGCCCTCCGTCTTCTCCTGCTCGATCTTCACGCCAGGGAAACCTATGCCCTCATGGAAACGGCAGACCGTCTCTCCCGACATCTTTTCAGGGGCAAGGGGGAAAATCATTTCCATATCGGCGTCAATGTGGAGGCCTGTCCCTTTAACTGCAAATTCTGCTCCTTGACGCGCAGGGCCGGGATCTTCAAGGACAGCATAGAATTCAGCGAAGGGAGGATTCTGGCATGGGCCAAGGAGGCGGAAGCGCTCGGTGCCGATGCCCTAAACGTCATGACGACCGGCACCTATTCCTTTGAACGACTTCTCGATATCGGCAGGCTTTTGAAGAAGACGATTTTAACCCCTCTTGTGGCCAACACACGGGATATTTCCCATCGCGAGGGCGAGCGCCTTCTGGATGCCGGTTTCGCGGGGGCCTACCACGCCCTCAGGCTGGGAGAGGGTCGGGACACGCCCTTTAAACCCGAAAAGCGCAGGCACACCATCCGGGTGTTCCGGGACGTTGAATTGCTCTGGATGAACTGTGTCGAACCCGTCGGGCCGGAACATTCAAAGGAAGAAATCGTGGACCTCATGTTTTTTGCAAGGGAATACGGGGCGGTCTACAGCGGCGTCATGAGGCGTATCAATTTCCCGGGCTCTCCCATGGAGAGATTCGGCATGATCAGTGAGTTGGAAATGGCCAGAATGGTGGCTGTCAGCCGGTTGGTTATGGGAAACATTCCCAGGGCGCATTGCACCCATGAGCCCCATGCCGCTTCACTCCTGGCAGGGGCCAATCTCTTTTTTCCCGAAGTCGGGGCCAGTCCACGAGACGCCGAGGCCGATACCTGTAAGGGCCGGGGAAAGGGCATCGAGGCATGTAAACAGATCCATCGGGAAATGGACTGGGATCCCGATCTGCCCTCCAACTGCTTTCAGACTTTAGGGGAGGTCTCCGCGAAAAGCGCCCATTGAACCCTGGGGCGTGAAAGGGGCGGCAATTGAATGAATCCTTGCGGAAAAATAGGGAACCGGTTGCCTGTCCTGTCCCTTTGTGCCCTGATCCTTTTCCCGTCTTTTCTCACGGCAGCGGAGCTCAGGGTCGGGACATGGAAAACAGCACAGACGATCCAGCCCTTCTTTTATTCGCAGTTCATGACGAGGGACCAAAAGGCCTCCGTCTTCCCCTTTACCAATCCGGCCGATCAGAAGACGGCCCTGCTGGCCGGGAGCCTGGACATGTGCGGCACCACCCTGGCCCATGCCATCCACTCCGCATCCAGGGGGCAGCCCATCGTCCTCGTG
>CAYNYM010000012.1:0-18746 GCA_964401325.1 uncultured Desulfobacteraceae bacterium
TCATGGGCATATAGATAGCGACACGATCGCCTTTCTTGACACCAAACTTTTTGAGAACATTGGCGAACTTACAAACTTCCCGATGGAGTTGCTGATAGGTGTAGATCTTGTTTTCTTCCGGGGGCTCGCCCTGAAAGATGAGGGCCGCCTTGTTTCTCCTCCAGGTTTTCAGATGACGATCCAGGCAGTTGTAAGTGACATTCAGCTTTCCACCTGCGAAATAGCGGATAAAGATATCATCCTTCCAGTCGTATTCCTCGACCGGTCCATCCCATTTTTTGAACCAATCAAGGTGTTCCTCAGCCATGTCGCCCCAAAAACCTTCAGGATCCTCGATGGACCGCTTGTACATCTTGAAGTACTCGTCTTCCGTCTTGATGTACGCGTTGTCTACGAATTCCTTGACAGGTTCGAAGACCCGTTTTTCCATATATACCGCTTCAACACTACCTTTTTCTTCTGCCATTTTTTTAGCCTCCTTCTTGAAAGAATATACATGTCTAGCCACTTACTCCGTTCCCCTCTCAGGCCAGCACCCGGGACGCCGATACATCCTCATCACCCCGGTAAACCGCCAGATAGGATTGGAATCGGAAATCCATTCATATGACCTTTGCCTCACCCCCTTGGCAACTGATTCAGGCTCCACCTCCATTCAACCGGCTGAGATGAACGTGGTGCATGAGCGACAGCCCTTCGGGAACCGGCATTGGGGTCGAAATAGGGCCGCCTGGAATCGATCACTTCCACATTCGAAATCACTTTGTAAACCTCCGCTGTAACACCTGCGCAACGTTCCACATACCGCGGCGGCCCAGAACTACAATTTTAGCTACATTGTAATTATATTTTTTTCCGACCACGAACGCCATGACTATAAAATAGCTATTTTATAATTACAACTGTTTATTTGAATTTTCAACAAAATAACTATTTTCCAGCTACAATATGAATAGGATTCAATATACATGCCAGGGCCTTTAGCCTGGCGACCATTATTAAAATGACCATATCTATTTATTATTTATACTTTTTTAAATTCCAGGCGAAAGGATTACAGACGGTGTAACCTTATGGGAGACAGGTGTTGTGCATTGGAATACACATCATAATGAACCACAAATGAGTTGATAGGCATACACTTCCTGGATGGGGACCAGGTTGTCGTGGATGGGGGTGGTGAAAGGGGAAAACGAAAACCCTTCAGGCAAGAATCTTCCAATACTTTTTCTGTATTTCAAGGACCTTTTTGATTTGATCGACACCGTTTGCGGATCCCATGACAATCCTCTCGACACTTTCCCGGGTCAAGGTCGGGACATCGCACATTTCCTGCATGATTCTGAGACCGCACTCCCGAATGCCTCTGAGATTATACCCGCCTTCCATCACAAAGGCGATGCGCCCCTGGCAATACTTTTCGGCAATTTCCAACAAGAAAAACGCCATCAGGGCATAACCCTCCGGCGTGACGAACATACCGCCGATACGATCATACATATAGAGATCGAACCCGCATGAAACAAGGATCATTTCAGGTTCGTAGGCCTCGGCCAGGCGGGATACGAGAAAATGGACAACTTGTGCAAAGAGTCTGTCGCCGTGCCCTTTTCCAATAGGAACGTTGACCGTGAACCCTTCACCCTTTCCTTGCCCCACTTCCCCATAGTTTCCCGTACCCGGGTAACCGGGAAACTGGTGGGTGGAGACATAAAGGACCTCGTCCGTATCGTAAAAGGCCGCCTGTGTTCCGTTTCCATGGTGTACGTCGATATCCACGATCATAATTTTGCGCACCGAATACTTCTTCTTGAGATATCGTGCACCCAAGGCGACGTTATTAAAAAGGCAGAAACCCATCGCCTTGTCCGGCCCGGCATGATGGCCCGGCGGACGTATGCAGGCAAACCCCCTCTCGGCGGTGCCTGTCCAGATTTGATCCAGGAGGCTGAATACCCCTCCAACAGCCAACCTCGCGATTTTATATGATTTTGCTGTGGTCTGGGTATCGATGTCGAATGTCGCAAGTTTTTTCCCGGAAGTCCCTGCAATCCGATCTATATGCTCGGCCGTGTGAATCAGGGCAAGATCTTTTTTTGAAACCAATCGGGGAGAGAGCTCGGACCATTTCCCCTGGATGCTGGAATCTTCCAAGACCTCTTGAAATGCCTTCACCCGCTTGGGTGTTTCCAAATGAGGAATGCCCTCGAGATGCTCTTTGAATCTTTCGTCTCTAACTACAAGAACTGATTGCATTTTGAATATAGGCCTTTACCGTATTTGAAGCGTTTTTTAAACCAAACTCGATCAGGGCGCGTGATTCGGGTCGTCGGGCCCCGTATTTCATCAGACCCTCCGCCGCCGCCAGGCCGAATTCGGAACGCGTTTCAGATTTGAAGCACTCCATGAGCACGGGCAGAAGAGGACCCAACCCTGACCAGCCCTTTCTTTTCCGTCCCTTCCTGAGTCTCGACTTGATCTGGCGTTTCAGGATCCTTTCGATCTCACGGACAACATGATGCCTGAGAAAGCGGCAATGGTGAGTCATGTCCAGAATGGACTTAATAAGATATCCTTTGGGTTCTTTCAAGACAAACCCGGTTGGTCCCATGGGTTCAAAACCCAGCGACACATAAAATCCTCTCGAACCCACCTCTGAGTCAAGAAAAATCTTTTTGACCTCATTTCTTTCATTTTTTGCGAGCATCCAAAGACCCGCGACCAGAAAGGTGCCCGAGCCTTTGAAAGCAGGGAGTTGCCATGGGCATGTCTCCCCATTGCGGCCCCTGATACTTGACAGGAATCGGATTTCCATCTCCTTTCCAAAGAGATGGTCTTTATAGACCACATAGGCCAGACCCGCAAGTCTGCGTCCGACAACGCATGCAAAGAGATTTTTTTCCGTTCCACGAATCAGACATTCAAGGATGAATCGGACGTGAAAGAATTCCAGATTGAGGTCCGCCACCTGCATAAGACTTTCAATGGAAATGGGAAGCCGGACAAAATAGGCGGGGAAGCCCTCGTCGACCGAACCATGATACAGGACTTCGAAATCCCGTCCGGTAAGGGCAAAATCCGATTCCAGGGCATCTCTTTTCAGTCCTTCCAAAAGGGCCTTGAGTCTTAACAGCGGACCGGGTGCATTCTGGGTAGGGGCATCAGCCCTTAAGGGTGCAATGCCCCTCGGGATTCCTGTGCTTGGAAATTTGCGATGATCTCCTCTCCCGGTAGATTCTTTCAGACGTCTTGCGGCATAGTCGATCTCGTGGCTCACTGCCAGCCTCAGCCCCGAGGCCCGAATTTCTCCAAAGGCGTCGAGGTAGCTAAAGGGGCTTGCCTTATCTTGAAGTTCTTGTTTCTTAGATATCTCTCCGTACTTTATCAGCAGGCCCTGTTCAATGGGAGCCGTGCCCTCGTTGAAATAGAGAATCCGGTTGATCCGAACCTTTTCCCCGCAAAAAAGGAAGGAGGGGTCCTTTTCCTCGGCCGGCTCCTTGGGTCCTTCAGGGATACCGATGACGCCCATACTGAGCATGCGGTCCAGTGAATAGCCGATCTGGACATCTCTTTTGGAGATCTCATCGATAGCCTGCTTGATATGCTCTCTTTTTATCATGGCCGACAAAATCAGGGCCTGCAGGGTCCGTTATCCTAAATTCGGCCGCTTTTTGGAAGATCTGGGGGAAGATCCCGAGTGAGAGGGCAGACGGACCGAAAAATCCGAACCCTTTCCGGGGTCGCTTTTGACGGAGATATGACCGCCAAGACTTTCTATGATATCGGCGCATATGGAAAGCCCGAATCCCGTTTCTCCCGAATGGGAGGCGAAAAGGGGATCAAGGATCTTTGAAAACACGTCTTTCGAGATGCCCCTTCCGTTGTCTTTTATGGAGACCTCCACTTGCCCCCGGTCCGCCCTTGTCTTCAAAACGATCCTGCCCCCTTTTTCAATGGATTGAACGGCATTGAGGATCACGGTTTGTAAGACCTGGCGAATTTCCGAAGGATCACTCCTGACCGCAGGCAATGGGTTTTGATAGTCCCGTTCCACAGCAATCTGCCTGAAATGAAGCTCTCTTCCCAGCAACTCAATGACATCGTCCAGAATGTCATTGATCCGGACCTCTTTAACAATCGGCAGCTCAAGGCGAGTCGCCTTGAGAAATTTATCGGCTGCAACGCGAGTCTGGGTCACTTCACCTTTTATTTGCTCCAGGCTTTCCCGAATTTCCTTTCGGGCCGCCTCCCCTTTGAGGTCCTTCCGGATCAGATCGTTCAACCAGCTGACGACCAGTTCAATGTTGGTCATTCTCTCAGTGATATCAATGATAAAACCGGAGGCGACTTGCACGGTGGAGGCGACTTTCATGGCGTGGTGAAGTTGGTGATCCATGCGGTGGATATCCCGATGTTTCTTCTCAAGGGTCGCGACCAAAAAATTGGTGGACAGGAGGACCGTCACGACGATCAGGATCCCCCCCAGGATAAAGACATAGAAACCGAGGTTCCGGACGCGTTGAAGAGGGCCGTAAATATCCTCACCCTCAAACAGGGCCACGCTGAGCCAGGGCACCTTTTCCAACCAGACCATCAGGAGAAGCCCTCCACTGTCTCTTTCCCTGATTCTGACCCCTTCGAAAGGTTTAATATCCGTAATTTCCGACCGGCCCATGAGCTGACCGTCCCGCCGGGGTCGGGTCTGATACAATCCCTTCCGATTGATCACATAGGCGTCGCCGCCTCTGCCTTTCGCAACCCTTGATACGATATTATCAAAATACCCGGTGTCCACAGTGGCCCGCAACACCCAGTCGCCCGCCGTTCCCTCGTTTTTCACGGCAATTACAAAATGGGGCTCACCCCTGAACCCCAAATAGACGTCGCTGATAAACGTACCCTCGTCCATCACAGCCCTGAACCATCCCTCGGCATGGTAGTTCTTGGATTGCAGATCGTAGGGTCCCACGTAGGCCGCATGACGGCCCTGATCGTCAATCACACCGAGATCCGTAAAACATGGCAGTCGCTGCTGCAGTGAATGAAAGACGGTTTGAAGGGCTCCCGGGTCCCTCAAGGCGTTTGGATCAAGGTTGGCCGAGAGGAGTTGAAGGTCCTTTGTACGCTCATCCAGAAACCTGTCAACGGCCCCCTTATGATCCAGGATCTCCGATTGAAGAGTCGCGATGGTTTTCTCCCTCAGGGCAGATACCGCATAGTAATACATTCCTCCGCCGATCAAGATCATCGGGATGAGAGAGGCCGCCAAAAGGGCGGCCACGATGGTGTTATAGACACGGCGAAAATAGGGAAAATCTCTCGAACGAGCCTGACGAAAAATATCCAGGACCTTTGCCATGGAACAGGCGACCTCCAAACCTATCCTATTTCACCGTCCAGATACCGAAAGATATCCTTCATTTTGATGATACCGACTAATTTTCCCGCCCGAATCACGGGCAGATGCCTAATGCCATGCATAAACATCTGATTGGCCGCATCCGTGAGCAGGGCATTGGAGGGGGTGGTCACGGGGTCGGATGTCATGATCTCCCGGAGCGTCTTATCGGGCAGCCATTGCGGGTTCTTCTGCAACTTTCCCCAGGTTAAAGAGGACACGTCACGGTCACATTGTGCCTGGTTGAGAAGGTGCCGTCTTGTCACGACTCCCAGCAGTCGATCCTCAGGGTCCAGGACATAGGTTTCTTCAAAAGCGGGCCCACCGGGTGCCCGCTTCATCTTCTCCAAGGCCTTACCGAGAGAGGCATCGGGGAGGAGTCCCACATATCCATGCAAGGGGATATCCCTGACCATCTTCCGTGACCACAGGACCGGATGCCGTTTCATGACCTCCGCCTCGTGGGCCTGCCTTATCTTTTCCTCAAGATTTTCGATATCGCAGGGCTTCATCAAATAGTCATAGGCCCCTTTTTTCATCGCCTCCGTACCGGAAAGAAGGTTTGCATGGCCCGTCAGCATGATGACTTCCGTGTCCGGGGCCCATTTCTTGATCTCACCCAAGGTCGCGATGCCATCCATACCCGGCATCTTCACATCGAGCACAACCACATCGAAACCTCCGCCATACTTGACCATATCCAGGGCTTCATGGCCGCTCAAGGCCTGATAGGCATCAAAACCCCGACCCTTCAATATCCTGGCCAAATTCACGACAAATCGCTCTTCATCATCAACAAGCAGCACACGGATATTATCGCTCAAAATATTATACTCCTTTTGCATTCCGTTAAAGGCATTCTTATCCTCAGAATAACACAAAAGGTCTAAAATGGCCAATCGGGTTATCCGTCCCTGATTCACCATCAAGGCGCGTGATGTCTGCAAGTTGAGTTTGTGAAATTTCACTCAAAAGCGGGAGCGAGAGAATCCCCATGACAAAGAAGGATTGCCTGTAAGACTGAGGCGCGTTTAACCCATTATCATTTTAATGACACCGGGAATGATTTTCCAGAAGCAAATGACGGAGACGATACAGCAGTACATAGGAACCACAAACTTCCATAGCTTTTCAGGGAAAACACGGGTGGCATAGGGTGCCGCAATGGCTGAAAACACCGTTGCAAGCATCATGGAAGGCAAGAGGATATAGTCGAGGGTTACCCCCCCCGTCATGAGGGCCAGCCATACAAGGATGGCAAAAGTGCTCACCGTTCCTTCGGATATGGCCGTAACGGCAAGCATGCTCTTGACCGGAACACCTGAGATAAGACCACCCACGGTAACGACCGGCCCGTATCCGCCTCCCCCGATCCCCTTGTTGAAACCTGCAAGAGCCGCAAAAACGAACATCTTCTTCGGTCGGTAGGGGCGGTCTTTGGTGGCCTGCCACAGGGAGATAACTCCCATCATGACAAGGAGAACGGCCACGTAAAGTTTGATCCAGATTTTCGCCAATCTAAAATAGGCATACACGGCCGTTATGGAAAAGGCCACCGCCGCGCAGCCTACAAGGGCAATGATCAGCCATAGTTTGATGGTTTCGGACATGGGTTTCAACTTCCATTCCACATTTTCGAATTCCCTGTGAAGGAAGGCCCCTACAAGACCTGCGACCCCCTGCTGTATCATCACGGCGGGCACGATCTGTTTAGGGTCAAAACCCAGCACGAGAAGCAGGGGTGTGATGGCCGTTCCAAAGCCCATGCCGGCCGATGCATCCATGAACTCAAAAAACATGGCAAGCAAGACCACATGCCAGAAGATTCCCCATTCATTGCTCCCCACCCAACCCTTTGCCTCCACGATGGGTGAGGCAATCCGTTTGGTTGCTTCAAAGGGGTTTCCGGCGAGCCAACACCCCAGCAGAAAAACAACAAAAAAGGCGCACAGCGCCCAAAGAGCTCCTATCAAGGCCTTCTTTTCCGGCTTCAGCCGTTCCAGAATACTTGGTTTGATAAATTCGACCTCTCTAGCAACCTCCCAACCCATACTCTTTTTTTCCGCCATGACCGTAACCCCCTCTTGTTAACAAAGAGAACACGGATAACGGGACGTCGACCAGTCGGGTCCCCGGGTAGAACAAAACGCACGGTAGGGACAAGCCCGGCTTTTCTCTCGATAATTTGCATCCCTTTTGCGAAACAAGCAATCAAGATATGTGCCAATCAGGGATTTAGAAACAAGAAGGATACCCGGTTTCTGTAACTGACCAAAAACACTTTTTGTTTCCTCCGCGTTTCCCTTATACAGGCCCATCCGGGCCAGGCTCGTTTAACCCCTCGCCCGTCCATATTGTGTGTCGACAAGTGACAGGAAAGGGATCTTATGAAATATCTGGGTGACATTACCATATGGGCAGGAAGGACGGGAGGTCGCCATTGATCCGGGATCGATGGGGAAAACAAGGGATTGAGTGATGGTCGGCCTTGCACTTTTCAGGCAAATGGATTACGAAGATAGCTCTTGCGGAAGCCCTGGTCTTTGTTGGGGTTGAATTTGGATACCCGCCCGGGCCTCCGTCAAACGCAACCCCGGGCCCCCTGAATCCAAGGAGTGGGATCCACCGGACCCAATGGATTCCAAGATCCTGGCACATATCTTGCTTTTTTGGTAAACGTACTTAAAAAACCAAGAAAGGGCGATCACACATCGCTATGTGCCTTACAGGGTAAGGCAACAAGTAGCGAATCCTGGCCCCAGAGGACCAGGGTTTTGGCAGCGGCTAAACCCGGTATCCGTGGACATGGGCGCGCGTTTCCCGATCACTCCCGGCCCTTCGGGATTCGCAAAATCGGGTTTGTCATTTGACCGATTCCCATTCTCACCCAAGGAACCGTTCGACTTCAAAAAAGAGAACAAATTTATGACACTATATATCCTGGCCTGTCTCGTCGGATTCCTGATGCTCTATTACGGGGCTGAATGGCTTGTCAAAGGTTCTTCAAGTCTGGCACGGAGCCTGGGCGTAACACCTATCGTCATTGGCCTGACAGTCGTTGCCTTCGGAACATCCGCACCGGAACTCGTCGTAAGCCTCGTCTCATCCATTAAGGGCAAGAGCATGATCGCCGTTGGGAACGTGGTGGGGAGCAATATCTGCAATATCGCTCTCGTGCTGGGCATGGCCGCCGTCTTCCAGCCCATTACGAGCCATCGATCCGTGATTACCCGGGATATCCCCATCATGCTCGGGATAAGTGTCTACCTGCTCTTACTCTCCCTTGATTCAGTCCTTGGCAGGATCGAAGGCGGGACCCTCTTCGCAGGAATCATCCTCTACACCTTCTTCAATTATTACCTTGCCCGGAGGCACTCCGAGGCAGGAAAGCTTGGATCGGAGGCCCTTACCGAATCGGGCGTGGAAGACATCGAATATATCGCCTCCAAGTCGAAGCAGATTATCCTGATTTTGACAGGCATCGTCGGTGTTGTGGCCGGCGCTCAGATCGTGGTTGAATCCGCTGTAAAAATCATGACCGTACTCGGTGTCAGTGAGAAATTCATCGGCCTGACCATTGTCGCCTTTGGCACCTCCCTTCCTGAACTGGCCACCTCCGTTGTCGCCGCCCTGAGAAAAGAAATGGACATAAGCATCGGCAACCTTGTGGGAAGCAATGTTTTCAACATCCTGAGCGTTTTGGGAATCGCCTCCCTCGTCCGACCCATTCCGATTCCGGGCGGTTTTT
The DNA here is from genome assembly GCA_964401325.1 of uncultured Desulfobacteraceae bacterium. Classification (GTDB taxonomy): domain Bacteria; phylum Desulfobacterota; class DSM-4660; order Desulfatiglandales; family HGW-15; genus CAYNYM01. The sequence continues at coordinate 9,147 of CAYNYM010000012.1, forward strand.
TTGAAAGCGGCCTTGTCGTCGACTACCTGGCCATGATGGTCACGAGCTCCTTGCCGTTCCTGATGATGAGAAAAACAAATACGGTCAGCCGAAGGGACGGCTTTATTCTGTTGCTCTGTTACGTGGGATATCTGGCATATCTCATTGCAAAAGCCTGATACCTCCATGTGATGGACACAGGAAAGCAAACGCGGATCTTCGAGCGGAGAAATGAAAAAGAGAAAGGTTGAAGAAATTATCATCCCCTATAAGGGGGGTGCCCCCCTCAGCCCCTCGGTGAAAACCGGGGACGAAATTACCCATGCCATCGAAGTGATGGTGAACCATAACCTTAAAACGGTCACGGTGGTGCGTAACAACAGACCCTTGGGAATGGTTCGTCTCAGGGATGCATTGCAAAAGATGGGTCTTACACCCTAAATAAAAGCCCTTATTCCGCCTTATTCTTGAAACGTTCCGCCTCGATACCCGACTCCTTCATCAGGCGGTGAAGGTATTGTCTTTGTATGCCCGCCAGCTCGGCGGCCCGGCTTATGTTACCCCCGCTCTCGCTGAGCAGTGACGCAATATATCGTTTGTGAAACATATGGATCATTTTGTCTTTTGCTTCCCTGAAAGAAGGGAGCCTCGGTTCCATATTGAAATGGGGATACAAGGCCTCTTTTTCGTCTTCCAGGCAAAGATCCTCGGCACGCAAGTTCTCGGATCGGCAAAAAATCACAGCCCGCTCTATCGTGTTCTCCAGTTCTCTCACATTGCCGGGAAACTCCTGAGAAAGAAGCACTTCCATGGCCTCTGGGGTGATGCCGCTGACCGCCTTTTGGTTATTTTGGGCATACTTCTTGAGGAAGTGATAGCTCAAGAGAGGGATGTCTCTCCGCCTCTCCTTGAGAGAAGGCATTTCGATGTGAACCACGTTGAGGCGATAATAGAGATCTTCCCTGAAACGTCTTTCCTTGATCTCCGCCTTCAAATTGTGATTGGTTGCCGCGACAAATCTCAGGTCCGCCTTCCTCGTCGTCAGGCTTCCCACGGCCCTGTACTCCCCCTCCTGTAAGAGACGGAGCAATTTGGTCTGCATACGGGGGCTCAGGTCCCCGATTTCATCCAGAAAAAGAGTGCCCCCGTCGGCCTCCTCCACCAGGCCTCTCTTATCTTTCCAGGCCCCGGTGAAGGCGCCCCTGACGTGGCCGAAGAGCTCGCTTTCGATGACCTGCTCGGGAATAGCCGTGCAGTTTACGGTAATGAATCTTTTGGAATTCCTCAAACTGTTTTGGTGAATGGCCCTGGCTACCAACTCCTTGCCTGTGCCGCTTGGGCCGGTCACCAGGACCGTGGCCGTTGTAGGCGCCACCTGTCTGATTCGTTCGCCAAGCCCTCTCATGACCGGCGTGGTCCCGAGCAGGAGGGGTAAAGCCCCTCGCGCCTGCAGGGCCTTGCGGAGGGCCAAATTTTCCCTGACCATTTCCTGCCATTGCATGACCTTGTCGAGGGTCAGGAGGATTCGCTCGCGCCGGAAAGGTTTGGTAATGTAATCATAGGCCCCTTTTTGGATGGCCTCGACTGCGGTTTCAATGGTGGCATAGGCCGTCAGGATAATTACGGAAACCTGGGAGTTGTTTTTCTTTGTTTCCTCCAGCACCTTGATGCCGTCTATCTTCGGCATTTTCAGATCTGTAATCACGAGATCGAAAGGATGCTCTTGAAACAGCAAGAGCGCCTTTGTGGGGTCTGTTTCCGTAACGACTTCGTGGTCCCTTTCTTCGGTAATAATCCTTTTCAGCAGGACCAACATGTCTTTTTCATCATCCACGATGAGAATTTTACCGGGCATTAGTTCTCCCCTCTTTTTGTGAGGAGCTTGACGGTGAAAGTGGTTCCTCCTGCCGTGGAAGGCCTCCGCATATGGCTGGTGCAGGTTATCGACCCCCCGTGTTTTTTTATAATACCATAGCTTACAAACAAACCCAATCCGGTACCCTCCCCTTCGGGCTTTGTGGTAAAGAAAGGATCGAAGATATGGTCCATGTCGTCGGGACCGATTCCTATGCCCGTATCCCGGAATTCCACAACGGCCTTGCGTGTGGACCTCTCCGGGAAGGTGCGGATCATCAGGGTGCCCCCCCCGGCCATGGCCGGGACGGCATTGTTGATCAGATTAAGGAAGACCTGTTGAAGCTGGCGGGAATCTCCCTTAACCGGAGGAAGCGTCTCGGCCAGCAGCAGGTCCAGCTCGATATCGTTCATGTCCAAGGTGTGCCTGACAACCTTCAGGATCTCTTTGAGGCATTGATTCAGGTCGCAATATTGCATATCCCCCTCACCATGACGGGCGAAGCTCAAGAGATTTTCGACAACGTCCTTGCAGTGAAGGCCTTGCCTCTCAATGGTTTTCAGGTCCTCATAGGCCTGGGAACCCTTGTCCGCTTTTCTTATCAAAAGGTCACAAAAACCCAGGATCACCCCCAAGGGATTGTTGACTTCGTGGGCCACTCCGGCGGCCAGGGTCCCCATGGAGGCAAGTTTCTCGGCGTTGATGAGTTGTCTTTCCAAAATTTTGCTCTCTGTGATGTCCCGAGCAATACAGAGAACGGCATTCACGGTACCGCCTTCGCCCTTCAGGGGCATAAAATTGGCACTGATCCATACCTCATGCTCCCCCACTTCCCATTCGAATTCATGGCGCACGCTTTTTCCATATTCATAAACCAAGCGAATGAGTTTCAGTTGTTGCTCGGCCACATGTGCGGGGAAGACTCTGGCAAGATCTTTGCCCAGGAAGGCCTCCGGCGGGCCTCCGAAAAAATTGGCCGTGAAGCTGTTCATGGATTGAAAACAGCCTTCCCGATCCACCGCAAAGATAAAATCCTCGGCACTCTCCACCAAAGAACGGTATTTGTCTTCAGATTTTTTCAGTTCCTTTGTTCTTTTTTCAACCCTATCTTCAAGAATTCGGCTCCACCGTCTCTCAAAAGACAAGATGGCGGCGGCACCCATCAATATTATCAGGACAATCAGCCCGTGGACGATGAACTGCCGGTAATTACTCTCGCGCACCGTTCCCTCAATCTCTGATATGGGAGCCACCACAGCCACAGACCATCTTTGAGAGGCATCGTCTGAAATCGCGACAGGGCAGTAGGCAATCAGTTTTTTGATCTTTCCTGTAATCCCCCTGTGCCAACCGGAATAGTACCATCCCGTGCCGATCTTACCTTCCAGCATCCTTTCTTTCTGAATAAAATTGATCATGCCCAGGGGAATACCGGAATATTTTTCCTCACGAATTTCCAGGGCACTCTCTCCCACAAAATCAGGCTGGGGATGGGACAGAAAGATGCCCTTCTCGTCAATAAGCCAGGCATAGCCTGTCTTGCCTGAACGGATATTCTTGAGAAAAGGGGCCAGGAACCACGATATATTGATATTGAAAAGCAACAACCTTCGAAAATCACCCGAGAAGGGCGTTACCAGTTGCATACTTGTCCAACGGCGGCTGCTCTTGGAGGCCGAAACCCATACCCGGTCCTCTCCCAGGCCCTCAAAGGCGGACAATTCCGATCGCCTTTTTTCCGGAATTCCCATGACCGACCAATGCTTATAGGGCATAAAAGCATAGATTTTCCCGGCCTCGAGGTCAATCACTTCAACTTTCCACACGCCGTTTTCCAGCACTCGGGGAAAGCTCTTTTTGACCGCTTCCCCATAGAAATCTTGGCCAAATGTGGTCGAAGCCCCTTGTTTTCGAAGAAGACGGAGTTCTTTTTTTAAAAACGCCATTTTCTTTTCAATCAGGCCGGCCAAATGTCGAGCGATGACCAGTTGTTCCTGGTTGAATTGATCCGCCACAAGATCGCGCATCTTCCCTGACGACCAGACCCCCAGCCAGATATCTGCGGCGAGAAGCACACAGGCGCAAACCGATACAAAGACAAGAGTGCTTCTTCTTTTTTTCGGATGCTTCTCTTTTTCCATATCAAAATGGGCTAAAACTTCTCCACGGCCCTGCACCGGCCCTACCCCGCCCATTTCCGCACAAAGGCAACCACGGGCAGGAGGGCCTGGAAAAGCAAGACCAAGAGCACCACGGAAATTCCAACCACGAGCACCGTTTGCCTCCACCTCAGGCCCCCTGCCCTAACCATGCCAAGACCGATCATGACCCATTTCCAGGGTTCGGTTAACCAGGTCGAAAAGGGGATCCAGGAGACCAGGAGAGTGACACCCGAGGCAAAGGCATATATCGCAAAAAGCCTTTCAAAGGGTATGCGCCTTCCAAGGGTCAGCATCATGACCATGAAGGCGAGACCTGAGGCAATGAGAGGCATGAAAAAGGCATTGACCCAAAAAATACTGCTCAGGAGCCAATGATGTTCCCTAAAGCAGGCAAAACTCGCAACCGTGAAAAACAGGCTGGACACCAACAGGAAACCAACGGACCGCCGGAAGCCGACCGGATCGGGAAGGTGACCGAAAAATTGCCCGGGGGCACCCAGGATGCCCGAAAGGGTTCGGAAATAGTACCCTATTGTAAAACCGATGTTTTTCGACATTCTTTTTTCAATATGCCTATAAAAAATCAAATTTGACCAGGACCCCCCAAAGGAGCATCACAATGGTCAGGATAAAGAAGAAAGTGCGTTCGGTTTTTTTCGAGAAATACGTGACCCCGCCACGATGAAAAAAAAGCCTCGCCTTTTTCCTGCCGTTCCTCTCTTCCTCTTCTTTTGACTGCAGCCTCTCCAATTCATTTCTATGGGCCATGGATTGGACGTATCCTTTTCTGCGGTCTTCTAAAAACCCGGCAGGTCCATAAACCCCCGGGAACCCCAGTAGACCGCGGTCAAGAAAATTACAAGCACGTTCGCCATAAACCACATGGGTATTCCCACCCTGAGATAGTCCTTGGGCTCGAGATATCCGCTTGCATACACAATGGCATTGGGGGGCGTTCCGATGATCAGGCAGTAGGCAAAGGATGAGGACATCGCCGTAGCCATGGCCATAAAGGGCAGGAAGGTGGTTCCCGGGTGCACGAGGCCCGCCATATTGAGGGATATGGGCCCTACTGCTGCCGCAGCGGGGCCATCCGCCATGAGATTGGTCAACACGGCGGTGAGGCCGTTTGAGGTCATCATGAGGGGAAGGCCTGAATCCATGCCCAGAGGGGCGATTAGATCGATGACGGTCCTGGCCAACCAGTAGGCGGCCCCGGTGCTGTCAAGCGTGCGCCCGAAGATGATGGCCCCGGCGTACAGCCAGACAACGCCCCAGTCTATCTTCTCCTGGTAATCCCGCCAGTTCACGACACCGGCGAAAAGATAGGCCACGGCCCCGGCCACGGCAATGACTCCGATACCGAGTCGAATGGGATAAATCCCCAGGTCGAAAAAAGCCTTTTCCGTAAACCAGCCGAAAATCATGATGACGAAAATAATGGTGGACAGAATCTGTTTACGGTTCCACCCTCCCATCTTGTCGATTTGCCGCTCCAGATAGGTCATGGCGGGAGCAAGGGACGTAATGGTTGGTTTGAATCGCCAGTTTGTGAGCAGCCATGTGACGGGAATCATGAGCAGCACAAAGGGAAAACAGTAGGTGACCCATTGGAAATAACCGATGTCCAGCCCGAACATATCGTTAAGATAGGTCATCATGATGACGTTTCTGGCGCCGCCTGACGGCGCACCGGGTCCCCCGATGTTACAGGCCATGGCGATGGCAATCATGAGCATTTTGGCCAATTCCTTGTCCTCGGTGACCTCATCGGTCAGGCTGTTTTGGTACAGGAGTATTCCGATGGGCAGAAACATGGCCGCCAGGGCGTGGTCGGAAATAAAGGCCGCCAGAGGGCTGATAATGATGAAAAAGATCAAGGTGATCCACCTGACATTGGGAACGGCCAGCTTTCTGAACATCAGGATGCAGATCCGCTTATCGACCCCGGTCTTGACAAAGGCCACTGCGAACATGAGACTGCCCATGATAAACCAGCAGGCATCATCCCAATAAAGCATGGCCACTTCTCTTCTCGTCACAACGCCTGTAAACACCAGAATCAGACCGATGCAGAAAGCGACGCCCGGCAAGGGAATGCACTCCGTCATAAAACAAAAAACCACAAAAACGACCATGGCAATGGCCGCCTTGATGTGCCAGGCCCCTCTGTCTGCGTCTTTCCTGTCTTCAGGGGAAAGGTTTTCATATTTGAGGTCTGTATTTCTGATTTGAACGGCCTGCTTCATGATATCGGCAAAGGTCTCGTCACTGATGGAGATTTTCACATACTCCCTGGCCCTCTGCAAATTTTTCGGATCTGCCGAAATATCGTACTTGCGGCACCATTTCAGGTCTCGTTTCAAAAACCGCTCTTTTGAAAGGGCCCCCATCCTCATATTTCTTTCCATCATGTGGGCCGCAAGAAGCTGCCACTGGGAGACATCACCGCTATTATTCTTGAAAAGTTTTTCGGTAATAAAATTGGCAACCGCCCTGGGCCCGACTTTGACTTCGGTTCCCACATCCTTCATGCCGTAAGGTGTTGGAAGCACGAGAATCAAAAAGAAGAGCACTACGGGGATGAAGAAAAGCTTCCAGTCAACATACTTGTCGTATCCGGTGGCCTTTTTCTTTGCGTCTGCCATTTTTTCCTCTTCACTCCGTCAAGGATTTCACATCTCTATTCGATCCAAAACGGCCGGGGACCCTGCCGCCGGCCTAAGAATCCAGGGCAATTCTGGCGATCTCGAAGAAAACTTCCTGCTCCCTGACCACGCCGGCCACCTTTTCCCTGCCGATCACTCCCAATCGTCTGGCGCCGGTCGTGTACATGGTCTCGACTATTTCCATTAAATTTGCATCCTCTTCAACCATCGGAGGGGGTTCCGACATGATATCCCAGACCTTCATCTTCAGCAGTGCCTTGGCCTGACTTGTGAAGAGTCCCGACCAGAACATGGGTGAATACTGGAGAGTGTCCGCCATGGACGGTTTCGGCGCTGAGAGATAGGCCGGTCGCAAGGCCTGAATCAAATCCAGGATACTGAGAATGCCCACCAGCACCTCCTTCCGGTCGAAGACGAGAATGGATCGATGCCCGGTCTCCATAATCCGGCCGGTCGCGACGAAATCCTCGTAGGACCTTTTCAAACGTTCGATGCCCTCGCTGACCGTGCTCTCCGCCTTTATGGTGGTATATTCTTTCAGTGGGATCATGATATCCCCGGCCGTCTTCTCCGCTCTTATGCCCCCCTTCGAGATCCGGTATGCATCATGAATCTTTGCCGTCAGGAGATCGACATCGCAAGGCTTGTTCAAATATTCGAAAGCCTTATATTTCAGAGATTCCTTTGCTGAATCCATCGTGCCGTGACCGGTCAGCATAATCACCTGGATATCGGGGCGCATGTCCTTGATGCGCGCCAGGGCCTCATGTCCGTCCATGCCGGGCATCTTGATATCCAGAATCACCACGTCCTGATCGGAGGTCTTCAGGATTTCGAGGGCCTCTTCACCGCTGGCGGCCATCGTGGTCTCATAGCCCCGTCTGGAGAGTATCTTGGAGGTTGTGGTTCTAAACTGCTCCTCATCGTCCACCATCAGGACCTTAATCCTCTCTGTCATAAGTCTCGTCCCCTTTGTGAAAAAGGTTCTTCTAGGTTTCCTCCGTCTCCCGTAGGATCTCTCTGGGCGACTTCATAAAGCTCCGCGTCCGGGCAACCCTTATCTTATCTTCAATCCGTTTTCTTTTGTTAAAGGCCTCTCCTGCTTTCATGAGAAGGTCCTCGATATCAGTGGGTTTCATCAAGTAGTCGGTTGCGCCGGCCTTGAGTCCGTCAACGGCCGATTCCACCGTAGCATGACCTGTCAGCATGATCACCTCGACCAGGGGAAACCTTCGCTTGATCGCTTTCAGGGTTTCAATGCCGTCCATTCCCGGCATTTTTACATCGAGAATGACAACGTGAATATTTTGGGTCACCAGTTTCTCCAGGGCTTCCGATCCGCTTGTGGCCGTTTCGACATCGTGTCCCTTTCGTTCAATCAATTTCTTGGTCGTGCTGAGAAACCTCTCCTCGTCATCCACCAACATGATCTTCATTTCCGTCATCGTCTCTTCCTCTCTGTCTTTCGTTGGGCACACGCTCGACGCTGTTCCCGGTCCCGGAAGGAAGCCTTCCTACAAGGACTGCGCCAAGGTCTTTTGATCCCTCTACTCATGCACCGCAGGCAAGGTAATATTAAAGGTCGTCCCCATTCCTCTTTCACTGCTGACGGTCATATTTCCCCCCATGCCGTCTATGATGCCGTAGCACACCGAAAGTCCCAATCCCGTGCCTTCGCCGACCGGTTTGGTCGTAAAAAAAGGTGAGAAAACCTTTTTCAAATTGTCAGGACTTATGCCGCAACCGTTATCCCTGACTGAAATATGAACCTGTTCAGGGTCCTTGGGTCCGGCCGTGACAAACAGCGCCCCCCCCTTGGCCCCATGTTCCACCGCGATGGCGTCCATGGCGTTATTCACGAGGTTCAGCACAACCTGTTGAAGCTGCGCGGGATCACCATGAATAAGCGGTGTGTCGTCTTGGATCTCGCGCTCCACCGTGATGCCCTGGACACTTGCCTTTTTCGATATCATACCGATCACTTCGGGAAGGAAAACCCGAAGATCAAAATCCTTTGAAACGGGTTCGCTTTTTCTGCCGAATTTGAGAATGGCTTGGGTAATCTGGGCGCAGCGGTCGATCTGCAGGTTGATCTGGTTCATGGAATCCTCCAGTTCCTTCAGGTCTTCGGATTCGTCCAATTCTCCCCTTTCCTTCAAATCCGATAAAATCGTATCTACCAGGGTCTGCTCTGATTTCATGATCTGAAGGGGGTTGTTGATTTCATGCGCAAAACCGGCCGCCATCTCACCGAGTTCAGCCAAGCGGGTGGCCCTGATCAGTTGTTCGCCCAGCCGGTCCTTTTCACGGTCCATTTTTTCCATGCGCCGCACGATATGATTGGTGATGAAAAAGGCCATGGCAATGATACCCGCCCCCCCGATAACGATAATAAGAAGGATAAGGTAGGTCGCAGACTGAAGGGCCTCAAAGGCATCCGCCTTCTCCTGCCTGACCACCAGCATCCAGTTCTTGGCCTCCAACCATGTCGTGGCGTAGAGGTATTTATCCCCCTTTCGATCCCTCTTGATAAATGTCCGGATGTCTCTATGGTGCGACGTCTCCTGAATACGATCCGGATCATTGCCCATGATGTTGCCGCCGGAACGGCGTTCCGTTTGAAAAATGCCCTTCTCGTTAAGGATGTAAGCCTCCCCAGTCTTGCCGATGCGAACGCTCTTGACCAACTCGTTGAACATATAGGTGTCGATGGTCGCCCGGACAACCCAGGTCCTTGTGGACGATTCTCTCTTGAGGGCTATGACGAAATGGGGTACCCGCCGAAACCCGAGAAAGATGTCGCTGATATAGACCCCCTTCCTGATCACCTCCTGAAACCAGGGCTCTCCGCCGTAGTGCCTGCCCATGAGCCTGTAGGGGCCCTGATAGGTCACATGGATGCCCTCTTCATTGAACACCCCAAGGTCGACAAAGG
>CAYNYM010000013.1:0-4360 GCA_964401325.1 uncultured Desulfobacteraceae bacterium
GCTTTACAGCAGGATAAATTCCCGCGTTGACTGTATGATCAAAAAGGGCTTGTTAATTGAATTTCTTACTGTAGTTCAGTTGGGGACGGCGCCGGCATTACGAGGGGACTTCTGCAGGCCTCGGCAAGCGGTATCCTCGCTGCGCGGGCCATATGCGAGCGGTTGAAATGAGCACATGTCACCCGGTGCCCAAAAGATTGCCGGATTGCACCGGTCCGGACAAAGGGCTACCTAGTGCCGGCCGGAGAAAAGGTTGTGAAAGTCTGTTTTGTCCAGCCAGCGGAAGGATCTTCTCATCTGGCTCAACCACGTGGAGGTGTAGACGTAGTTGATCATCAGGCCGCAGGAGTCTTTCAACCCCCGGGGTGTTGGATTTCCAAGAAAATTCACATTCCGTTGTGAAATTTTGGCTCCGTTGCCAAGGTGAAAGTTGGCCACGGGATTCAGGGGTCTTCCCCGGAGGTTTTTCTCCGTCAGGATATAATGATAGGCTATTTTGACAAGCGGCTGTTTCAGATCCTTGATCAGCTCTTTTTCCCGGACCCAGTGGTCCTCTGATAACAAAGAAAGCAGAACATGGTGAAATCCTCCAGGTGCCTCTTGGGCGGGAGCCGACATCGCCATGATCCTGGAAATCTGTCTCTTGGAAAAGAAGGTCGAAATATCCGCCTGCTTCAAAGAAAAGGCCTGGTCCCGTCCCTCCAGGGCAGGCTTCAGATAGTTCTCCCAGAAGCCCGGGATGGGACTCAGTGTGGCAAATGTCCGGATCTCGGGTTTTTCTTGCTTGAGATAATTTACGACCTGGCCGATCAGCATTTTCCCCAATCCCAGTCCTGCCAGACCCTGCTGTGTACTGTTTATGGAATAGAATATGGCCGTATCCTTGTCCCCTTCACTATCCCGTGAGGTCTCTTTATCAATAATGTCGGTAATATTTCCAATCAGTCCCCTGGTCAGGGCCACCTCAATGAATATAATGGGCTCATAGGGAATAAGCCTGTGGTATAGGGCAAAACAACGCCTGTCCTTTCCGAGACGTTGCCCCATTTCTTCAATACTTACCATGGGGTGAACGAGGTCACTGTTCTTGATGAGTTCAATCTGTCTGTAGGCCGAATCCAGGGTGATTTCTTCGAGAATGAGGAATCCTTCCTGAAACCAGAGTTCAAAAAGAAGGACGATATCGAAATCAAGGGGCTTCAGGTCTATTCCTGAGGACCGATGGATCGTGAGGAGATCACGCCGAAAATCAAGCAGGAATCTCAAGCCGCCTGGTGAATGCGCGATTTTTCGGAACAGGTTAAGGCGCGGGGAGTATAGCCGGCCCCTAAGTTTTGAAAGCCATAGGGGCCACTGAGGATCCTCGGGATTGTCGACCGCCGGGGCCTCGAGAAGGGGCAGCAGGGTTTCTATCGAGACTTCGATGGCCGTCATAAGATCCAGAAAAAACGATTCCTTCTCATGATCGTCCAGGGAATGGTAAAGGGATTTGATTTGGGGGAATAAATCCCTTTCTTTGATGTCTTCCCTGAGCAATTCCTGAAAAAGTCTGAGAAGCGCGCCAGGTTTATCGGCCTGGCCTTTTTTGAGCTTTTCCATGAGGTCATGGTCTCTAGGATTCGATGGGCTTCGCCTCATCAATGAGCATAATCGGAATGTCGTCTCTGATTTCATACAGGAGTTTACATTTTTCGCAGATGAGTCCGTCCCCGGCCTCATTCAGATAAATATCCCCTTTACACTTGGGGCAGGCCAGAATATCCAGTAATTCTTGACTGATTGCCATCTTTCTCTCCCTGTTGAAAAGTCCTTTGAGGGACTTCGGCGCGTCCACAAAGGGTATTGCTTGATGCAGAATAATGTAAATGGGATAAGGTTTCAAGTCCTTCTTCGCCTTTCAAGAATGAAGGGCCAAGGGGAAGATCGATGAAAACGGGGCAACGAGGGTGGTGATGAACCTCGGGCAGACAAAGCTCGCACAAAGATCTGGCATGTCAAAGGTGGGGGTGGCGCTTTGCCCGCCTTGGGGAGGTTTTTGTGCGGATTCCGGGGCAGGGTTTTTTCATTCTTGAAAAGAAATGGTCCTGACCCATCCGCAGCTGAGCGCGTTTACAAAAGCCGAACAGTTGCGAAGTTTTTTATTGACACCTTTCTTGCTATCAGTTTATTCTCGCGTTGTTTGTAATTCACAGGAGCCCAAGGGAACATCATGATGTTTTTACGCGTCGGTCAAAATTTTTTTTGTTTTTTCTTCTTTGCGGGTATCCATGCCCCGGACTGACCGTTATTCAGGACAATGACCGGGCCGTGGAACGCACATTCCACGGCCTTTTTTCGTTTGGGAGAGACCGGGACACCATGGTTCCCATATACCACACGGTTGGAGCCTTAAGCTAAACTCAAACGAAAGAAGAAAGAGAACGGATCTATCTCGTGTTATGGCCCGTTGCGGCCGGAGTTCGATGATGAAAAAAGAAATGCTGTGCACATCCTGCTTTTCAATCGAAGGCTTTTTTTGCTTTTTCGGCTTTTTTAGCTTTAGGGATTTCCATGTCCCCGATTGAATGTGTTCGCGTGAAAACACTGGGGCTGTGGAAGAGAAGATTCCACGGCCCTTTTTTTTCCGGAAAAACGAGACAAATAAAGAAAATAAACTCCAAGACAGAGAGTTGGAACAGATTGAGAAAGGACTTATGCGATGCTCACAAAAGCTTATATCCCATACCGGGGCTATTATTCATCTCCCTTTTGCCGATGGCAGGGATCCATGCAGTATGATAACTCCATTGTGTTGGGGGCCTCCACGGCCAACCGATGGTTGAATTCGAGAGACTTCGATCCGACCATGTTCGACTATCTTTATTTTGGCATATCCATCGGACAGCCTGGACTTTTCTACGGTCATACGTGGGCCGCAGCGCTTTTGGTCGAAGGGAAAAAAGATCTTCCGGCGCTCATGGTCAACCAGGCCTGTACAACCGCTGCAACGGGTGTTCATCTTGCCGCCCTGAGCGTTGAGAGCGGGATTCAGGACACGATCTTTGTGCTTGCCACGGACCGGTGTTCCAACGGACCCCACACCATCTGGCCCAATCCCTTGGGGCCTGGAGGGGAAATCACCTCAGAGAACTGGGTCATGGATCATTTTAACAACGATCCCCACGCCGGGCTCAAGATGATTCAAACGGCGGAGAATGTGGCAAAAGAACTGGGGACGACAAGAGAAGAATGCGACGCCGTGACCCTCAGGAGGCATGAACAATATCAGGATGCCCTTGCCGACGGCAGGGCCTTTCAAAAAAGATATATGTTCCCGGCGGAAGTGAGGGTGAATAAAAAAATGACCAAAATTGTGGAAGAAGACGAGGGAGTGATACCGACCTCCAGAGAAGGTCTTGCGGTCCTTGCTCCCGTCGAACAGGGAGGCGTCCACTCCTATGGGGCCCAGACCCATCCGGCCGACGGTAACTGCGGGGTGATCGTGACAACCAGGGAACAGGCCCGGGCGCTGAGCAAGGACCCGGACATCGAGGTTCAAATCGTTTCCTACGGGTTTGCCCGTGTCAGCAAGGGTACCATGGCAGCAGCCCCGGTACCCGCTGCAGAGATGGCCCTCAAAAATGCTGGCCTTCGGGTCGCGGACATAAAGGCCGTCAAGACCCACAACCCATTCGCCGTCAATGATATCAACATGGCCGGGAAAATGGGACTGGATATCATGAGCATGAACAATTACGGGAGTTCCATGGTGTATGGCCATCCCCAGGGACCCACCTCCGGCAGGTTGATCGTGGAGTTGATCGAGGAACTGGCCATTCTGGGCGGAGGCTACGGGCTCTGGGCGGGGTGTGCGGCCGGTGATACCGGTGCCGCCATGATCGTCAAGGTCGGCTGAGCAGGGCTCCCTTTAAAAAAAAGCTCTGCAGCCTGGAGGCCCCATGTGATCGGTCCGATTCACCGTCACCGCATGACATGCAACCGAGGCGGTGGATTTAGGAAACTGTTGATTGATTGAAGATATCCGCCGAAGGTGCTATCAAAAAGTGTTGCTTTAGAAATCCTTTACCCTTGGATAGAGCACACTCTTGTCGATGGGGCATGCTCCGGGATCCGGCATCTTTAGGAAAGACCGGACCTATCCTTTGTGTGTTGCCGGGAAAGACGGCATCGGAAAGGGTTTGGCTTAAAAAGGAGCTGTGGGTATGCATGCATTGGTCGGCACATTGTCTTGGGTCTGCCTGTTGGGTCTGTTTGGTCTGAATATCGGTGACAGGGCTCCGGCCCTTGAGGGAACCCTGTGGATCAAGGGCACTGCCCCGGTATTCGAAAAACAGTTTACCGTGGTTGTTTAGGGGTTAAA
>CAYNYM010000013.1:4370-18187 GCA_964401325.1 uncultured Desulfobacteraceae bacterium
CCGTGGTTGAGGTCTGGGCCACCTGGTGCAGTGCGTGCCGCTCCCAAACCTCTCACCTCACGAAATTGCAGCAATTCTATGGAGACAGGGTGCAGATCGTGGGAATCAGTGACGAACCCTACAGTGATATCGCGCGCCACGTAAGGAGAATGGGGGATGAAATCGGCTACAGCATAGGAAAGGTCTCCAAGGAGTTGCGGGGACTTTATATGAAGGGCGTCGATGGTATCCCTCAGGCCTTTCTGGTCAACCCGGAAGGTTTTCTGATATGGAGCGGCCATCCCATGGATCTGGACGAAATCCTGGACAAAGCCCTGGCCGGCACCCTGGACACAGCAAGACTAAAGCGGGTGGCAGACCTGGAGAAAAATTTAAAAGAGACCCTCAAGACCGGCGATCTGAGTGTTATAGGGCAAGTCGCGGACGCCCTTTTAAAGGTCGATCCGACCCATGAGAGGGCAATAAATGTTCGGGGGGTGGTGGCCAAACGACAAAAGGACCTTGCCTCATTCAGGCGCATTTACGATCGGGTAGACGTGGCGGGTCTCGGGGGCGAGAAGAGCAATCGGCTGGCCTGGAAACTTGTGACGGAAAAGGACCTTCCTTTTCGTTATCTGAAGGCCGCCCTGAAATTGGCCGCCCATTCGGTCAAAGTAGAACCGGAGAACGGGGCCTTTGCCAATACCTACGCACGGGTTCAATACTGCTTGGGGCATGTCATGGAGGCCATAAGATGGCAGAAAAAGGCCACAGCCCTCGACCCGTCTGAACCGGTCTTTGATGAGACGCTTCAATATTATATGGAGATCGAGAGCATCCAGAGTCCAGAAAACACAAGCGATCGTTAGTGCCTTTTAAGGACTGCCTTGGCACGTTGGATTGTCAGGTGGCGATAGAAAAGAGGCGCAGGGCACCAGTCAATTTCTCCCCATTTTATTTTTGGGGCAATCCGTCGGGCCCCGGGGTTGCTTGACCGGAGGAAGGTCCCAGGCCCAATAGTTCTCTGGCGGTCTCAATCACCCGGTTCACAGAGATATCCTTCATGCAGGTTTTGTGGGTGCACTTTTTTTTGAAGCATGGGCTGCATTCGATCGCCGTCCTGATCACCCTGTGCCCAGTTCCATAGGGGCCTGTCCTCCAGGGTGCCGTCGGCCCGAAAAGAGCGACCACGGGGCAGCCCATGGCGGCGGCGATATGCATGGGTCCGGTGTCTGTGGTAATGGCGAGACGGCATTTGGAGTATAAACCGGCCAGTTCCTTTAGACTCGTTCCACCCGCCAGATTGCAGGCGCTTCCCTCCATCGATCCGATGATTCGATCTATGACGGGTCGGTCACTGCTGCTTCCGGTAAAGACCACCTGGCAGGAGAAGTCCTCTTGTATCCTGTCCGCCAAGTCGGCAAACCTGTCATCTTCCCATAGCTTGGTTTCCCATCGGGCCATGGGATTCAGGGCCACAAGACCCTTATCCTGAAGCCCGTGCTCCCTGATGATTCGGCTTACGCTTTCTTTGTCTGAAACCTTTAAAGGGATCTCCCCCTTCCAGGCACCCATTCGGCATTTCAGGTATTCGGCGGTTTTCAAGTACCGATCCACGGCGTGTTGATCGTAATCCACGGGAAAGGGTTGTTCGGTCAGGAACAGGGAACTCCCTTCACGCCCGCCCGTGGAGCCGATCTTTCTCTTTCCCCTGGAAAGGCCGGCCATCAGACCGCTCTTGAGAAGGCCCTGCAGGTCAATGACAATATCGTATCTCTCACCACGAAGTTCCTTTAAAAGACGTGATATTTCCCCGAGGATCGTTGGCAGTTCGCCGACCTTGAGCAATCTCTTCCTCCATGACTTTCGGTGGGAGATAATCACTTGATCAATGGCGTCGTGCCCTGCGATGATATCAGCGGCCTCTTTTTCGATGAGCCAATCGATCCGGGTCTTCGGAAAGTTTTCTCTGAGAATCTCCAGCAGGGGCAGGGCGTGGACCACGTCCCCGATAGCGCTCAGTTTTATCAGAAGAATGCTCTTCGGGTGGCTATTTTTCAAGGGTTGCTTCCCTTTCCAGTATCCAACGAACGGCCTGCAAGAGATCCGGGGCAACATGGGCGGGATTGAAGGGGCTTTGGGGTAAGATATAGGCCATGTCGCCCAATCCATAGCCCGTTTCGACAAGAATGCCTTTGAGACCGGCGCGTTCCGCTGTTTCGATATCCAGACATCGGTCTCCGATCAAGTAGGATCGAGACATGTCTATGTCAAAAGTCCCGCAGGCCTTTGCGATCAGGCCGGTTTGCGGTTTCCTGCAGTCGCAGGCCTTTGCGAAATTCGGCACCGTGCCTCGAGGATGATGGGGGCAGAAGAAAATGCCGTCCAATCTTGCCCCCTTCTCTTCAAGACGCTCCTGCATGAGGGCGTGGATTTTGTGGACCAGTGTCATGGGGAAATAGCCCCGAGCAACACCTGATTGATTCGACACGATAATGGCAAGCAGATGGTTCTCGTTCAACAATCCAATGGCCTCAGCCGCACCCGGCAGGAGTCTGAATCGGCTCGGGTGATTGATGTAACCCATTTGCTCGTTCACGGTTCCGTCGCGATCGATAAAGACAGCCGGTCTTTTCATGATTATCCTTCTTTGGGTTTGTTCCGGAAAGCCACGTCCTTTTTCACATGCTAACGTTGATGTATTCGTAAAAAGTCTAATCTTTACCACCAAGGACACGAAGGGTTGTGAGAATGTGTAATATCTCCAGCTTCGTGCTCTGGTTTATTGAAGAATTAGGCATGATGGTGGTTTTTTTTGTGAGACCATCAACGTTGCATCGTCAAATATAACATCTCCTCCCACACCCTGTCCGCGCCGATATCCAGCATGCAGCGGAAATCGCTCGGACAGACAGGCTTAAAGCAGGGGGAGCAATCTGCCTCTGACCTCACCACCACAGCGTTTTTGCTGCGTGGTCCTGTTGCAACGGGATCAGTCGATCCGAAGATCGCGACCGTCGGAACGTTCAGGGCCGAAGCGATATGCATCAACCCGGAATCGTTGGTCACGAAGACACGGCACCTGTCGATGAGGGCCATGACTTCACCAAGGGCTGTGCTGCCGCACAGATTCAGGGTTTCATGTTTCATGCCTCCATTGATGCGCTCTCCGATATGCCTCTCTCCTTTGCTCCCGAAGATCAGGACTTTTGCACGCCATCCCTCAACCGCCCGGTCTCCAATCTCGGCAAAGCGCTCAGCCGGCCACCGCTTGGCGGGTCCAAAGGCCGCCCCGGGACTCAGTCCGACCATGAAATCGTCTTCCCCGATGCCCTTTTGAGAAAGCAGAGAACGTGCGGACTCCCGGTCTTTATCGGATATATAGAGCCGGGGATCCCTGGTTTCAGCCTCCCAGCCAAAGGCTCTGAGAATAGCCAGGTAGTAGTTGACCTGATGTCGTTCCAGGATGCTCTTGTCTCTGCGGACTGCATGGGAGAGGAGAAATCTTCTGCCGTCCGTATTGTAACCGAGCCTGAGTCCGATGCCGCCCAAACGGGCCAGAAGCGCGGCCTCAAAGGCGTTTTGAAAAAGGATCGCCAGATCAAAACCTCCACGGCGAATGCGGGCGGCAACTCTGAGGACTTCAAAAAAATCCGCTGGATATTTGCCGCTCTTTTCCAGGGGGAGAATTCGGTCCACTGCAGGGTGATTCTGCAAAAGAGGAATGACCCAGGGTTTTCCCACGACCGTTACGGTGCTGTCCGGAAAATTTTCTTTTACCGCCTCGAGGGCTGGAAGGGCCATGACGGCATCCCCGATCCAGTTCGTGAAACGAATCAGTATGCGATGAATCCGTGTTTTGTCAAGGGGGGTGCGCCCCTTTACCTCAAGCATTTTTGCTTATTGTTCCTCATGATACTCAGGGATTACACAATAGGGGCGGGTCTTCCATCTCCTGTGGAACCAGAACCAGTGGTCCGGGTATCGGCGGACAAATCTTTCTATAACTGCGGTAAAGAGCGCGGTATTGTCCTCCACATCCTTGGTCTTGTCACCTGTTCTGATGAGATTTACCTCGGGGTCGATAATGATCCGAAATCGGCCGTCTTTCTGTCTAACGGAAAAAACAGGGATGACGGGGGCCTCGGTTCTCAGGGCCAGCAGGGCCAGTCCCTTGTTCGTGCAGGCCCGCTTGCCCAGGAAGTTTACAAAGGCCCCCTCATACCAGTCCACGTTCTGGTCCAGTAGTATGCCGACGATTTTCCGTTTTTTCATAGCCCCAAGAAGCCGTCTCATCGCTCTTTGTTTGGGAATGATCTCCGTTCCGAACCGGGACCGAAGATCACGCATGAAACGATCAAAGGGCGGGAAGTCGATGGGCCGCACGACGATGGCGGGATTGCGCAAACGGAGGCTCAATGCGGCCGACAACAATTCCCAGTTCCCGAAGTGGGCGGTTAGAATAAACACCCCCTTGTCCTTGTCAATAGCCCGAACAAGGTTGTCCATGTCTTGAAAGACGACGAATTTATTAAGGTTTTCGTTTGTCAACCTGAGGATGTGTGGGACTTCGAACAGCATTTGTCCGAAATGGACAAATATCCTTCGCGTCAGTCTTTTCGGGTGTTCGGCCAGTTCCGTGCCCCTGAAGGCTCGCCGTATGTTTTCATGAACGATGGATGCCCTGCTGGAGGGAATGAGGGCAAGCAAGGTGCCGAGCATTCTTCCCATGAATTGCCCTAGGTGAAGGGGGATGCCGGACATCAGCCGGGCTGAGATATGTATCAGTCTGTCAATCATGGTGCATCAGGATGCCTTGCTTTGTGTTACCGTTCAGCTCCTTGAAAGGAGTTTGCTCTGACCCGGGACCTCCCTTTCTCCAAAAGGCCGCATTCATGCCACCTTGAATACTTATCCGATCAGTGGCGTTAGTTCAAGGTTATATCGGCCTGCTTGACATGACCGGGTTGCGACACGATCAAATCATGGGTCCAGGTCCGCCGAACACTTCGAGGCCGTCTTGACCATTTGCAGAAAGGCATCCGGGGCAGGGGACAGGGTAAAGGTGATGGTCAGGTAGGCCATATCCGAAACATGGGGTACAAATCTTTCCACCCGAACCCAATCTTTTTCAGTCGTGATCAGGCAGTCTGCCCCCAGGGCCTCTTTTTGTCTGACCAAGTCGAGGATGTCCTGATTTGTAAAGGTATGGTGATCCCTGAAACGTCTGAAAAGTCGTATCTCCGCCCCGAGTTCGGTCAAGGTCCTCTTGAAGACATCGGGCCGGGCGATGCCGGCAAAGGCGACTACCCCCATACCCTTCAAGTGTTCAGAACTGAAAATTTTACCGGAATGAGGGAAAACGACGGTCTTCGGCTGATGGGCGCTCCGGAAAAGGGGCTTGTGAGGAAATTTTTTGCGGCAAAATGCCATGATTTCTCCGTCACCGGTCGGGCCGTGAGAACGGGTGATGATGAAGGCATCGGCTCTTTTGAGATGGCTTTTGGGTTCCCTCAATGGACCCCGGGGCAAGAGATGGCCGTTGCCGAAGGGAGTTGCGGCATCCAGCAACACCATATCAAGATCCCTTTTAAGGGTGAGATGCTGGAAACCGTCATCAAGGATGAAAAAATTGGAATCGTGTTTGCGGCGGGCCAGGAGGCCTGCCGAGTACCGGTCCTTTGCCGTCAGAACGGGAATGCCTCGAAGTTTTTTGGCCAGCAGGAAAGGCTCGTCGCCGGCATCCTCCGGGCCGGCAAAAACGGTCTCTCCATCGGATACCTCAAGGACGCCTTTTCTATGTCGGCCACCGTATCCCCTAGAGAGTACGGCCACCCGAAATCCCTGAGCGCAGGCCCATTCCGCCAGCATGTGGACGGCCGGGGTCTTGCCCGTTCCCCCGGTGGTGAGATTGCCTATGCTGACCACAAATCCGGGCAGAGATTTCCTTTTTCCCCTAAGGGCGGTCGCAACGTGCAATCTGACGGCCGCCCCGTATAGAAGGGACAAAGGCGCCAGAAGAGGAACCCAGGGCGTGAAGGATTCCCCTCCATGAATCCTCGCCCAATCGATATGAAGCAAAGTGGGAAAAACGGTCATATATACCCTGTGTATACTTTTTGCATCCTGTTTGTTTTGACATGGAAAACCTGGTCTTCGGGGCCAGGTTCCCTCACCCCGGCCTGCTCTGGTTTCGTGGCCTTCGGTGACCTTGAGACCGGCCACTGTCCGCCCGGGCCGGAGGACTGTCGGAAATGCAGCCCTCGATAAACTCCAGAATTCGATTGAGGGCGCCCTGATGGGCTTCAACGAATCCCCTGGCCCTTTTTCCCATGGTCTTCGATTTTTTCGAATCCTTGAGAAGGTCCTTCATCGCAATGAAGAGGCTTTCAGAATCGTGAACCCTCAGGCCCCCGCCCGTTTGAATCAGGAGTTGAGACATAAGGGCAAAGTTTTGCGTGTGAGGCCCGAAGAGCACCGGATGCCCGAAAGCGGCGGGCTCAAGAAGATTGTGACCCCCGATGTGGGCAAGACTCCCGCCCACGAAACTTATTTTACCTATCCCATATATCCTTCCCAGCTCGCCGATGGTGTCGAGCACGAGCACATCGTAAGGCCCTTTTGAACGAGAGATCTCCGTCCTCAGCAGGGTCTTTAATCCATTGCCCGTGCTCAATCGGCAGATCTCATCACCGCGCTCCACCCTCCTTGGGGCAATAATCAAACGTAATTCGGGAAAAGAGTCCCTGAGCCTTTTAAAGACCTGGAGAATGACGGCCTCTTCTTCCGGATGCGTGCTGCCCGCGATCCATACAGGTTCACTTTTCTTGAGTCTCAGGAGATCCATCCAGACGTTATGTTCTTCTTCCTTCATGGGCTCCCAGTCCCGGTCAAACTTGAGATTTCCCACTGTCAGGATTTTTTCGGCCCTTACACCGACCTCCAGCAGCCTCCTTTGATCGAGTTCCGTCTGAACCATGCAGATTTCCATGGCGTTTAGCAGCCGCTTCACCATGTGGCGGAGCGATTTATAGGACCTGTGGGTCCGGGGGGAAACCCTGCCGTTGACCAGGAGTGTTTTTATGCCCATTTTCTTGAGGGAAAAGATGAGGCCCGGCCACAGATCGGTTTCCACGAGCACGAAGAGAGAGGGCTTGATAAAATGGATGATTCGATTGACGGACCACCAGAAATCGAGAGGCATGGGAAGAATGTGGTTGATCTCTCCTTTGATGGACTCGCGGGCGACCCGCAGGCCCTGGGTGGTCGTCACGGTAAAGACGATCTGTTTTTGAGGAAAGCGTCTCTTCAGGGCCTTAAGAAGGGGAAGAGCGGAGATCACCTCCCCGACCGAGAGGGCATGGATCCAAAGGGTGCCGTCAACGGGTGGATTGTGGGGCATTCTCGCTGAAATCCGATCTCGCAGACGGTGTCCTTTTTTCGTGAAGAAAAGAGGCATCGAGAAGAGGACGAACAGCGTCCATGCGAGGTGGTAGAGAAACAGCAGAATTTTATCCAAGGTTTTCGACATAGGCTCCTATCATTCCCCGGTCGAGCACGACCACGCGGGACCGTTATTCGTTAGAGTTTTGCCGGAAGTTCAATAATAAAACGAGTGCCTTGAGGCTGATTGTCCTGGACCCTTATCGACCCCTTGTGATCATTGATAATGGTGTTGACGATCACCAGCCCCAGGCCGGTACCGTGTTTTTTCGTGGAAAAATAGGGCTCAAAGAGGCGAGTTTTGTTTTCAGGCAAAATGCCCCTTCCGTTATCGGCAACCTCGATTCTTATCCGCTCACGTTCACTGTCGTGGAAGAGCTCAATGGTGATTTCGCCTTCTCCATCAATGGCATTCATGGCGTTATCAAGGAGGTTGATCATCAACCTTTTCATTTGTTCTCTGTCCACTTTGAATTCGGGGACCTGCACGGAATCATCAAATCGGATCTTGACGGCCTTCCTGCTCTCCTTGTAAAGGTTCACGGCTTCTTTAATGATATCCTTGATGTCGTTCGGCGTGGGGTTTGATGCCGGCATCCTGGCAAAACTGGAAAACTCATTGACAAGGCGCTTCAACTCCTCGACCTGGTTGATGATCATGTCCGTGCATTCTTCGAAAACCTTTCCGTCCTCCTGTCCCACCTTTTCTCCGTACCTCTTCTTGAGCCTCTGGGCTGAGAGTTGAATTGGGGTCAGGGGATTCTTGACCTCATGGGCGATGCGCCTTGCCACTTCACGCCATGCTGCCATTCTCTGTGCCCGTTCGATTTCGGTCAGATCCTCGAATACCGCCACCAGGCCAAGGTATTTCCCCTGGTCGTCGCGCAGCACATTCAGCGAAACCAGCAGGGTGAGGGTCTTGTCCCCGACCGTAAGCCTGACCTGACGTTCCATGAAGCCTCTTCTAAAGAGGCTCCTGTCTCTCAGAAAAGTGTCGATGACTTCGGCCTGATCCGCCCGAATCACCTCTTTGTAATTCCGACCGATCATATCCTTCGCCCGGATCTTCAACATCTTTTCCGCGGATTTGTTGACCGTGAAGAGGGTTCCCCTGGCATCGGCCGAGACCACCCCGGCCGCTACATTGGCCAGAACAATCTCCATGTAAAGGCGGCGCTGCTCGAGTTCAATGTTGCCTTTGACCAGCTCCTCGTTGGCCTCTTCCAATTGCATTTTGCTGTTTTTTAAGTCCAGGGTCATTCTGTTGAAAAAGTTGACCAGGACCCCGATTTCGTCCTTTGACTCCATATCGATAAAGAAGTCGTAATCACCGGTCGCGATACGCATGGTGCCCTCGGCCAGTTCCTGAATCGGGACGGTGATGCCCTTCGAAAGGAAGAACCCAAACCATACGGAAGAAAAAACGATGAGAAGGGATACAATGGCCAGGGTAATCATGTGGGTAATCTTGACAGGTGCTTTGAGCATCTTGAACTGTGTGTACTCCTCAAGACCCCTTGCAATGGCGTCCAGGCGATTGACAAAGGCCCTGGGTATGAATTTTTCCAGAACGAGAAGCCCGACCACGGCCTTGGTTTCCGTTCTCGAAAACACGGGAACGATCCCACTGACCAGGACCCCGTGAGAGGAGGATTGAAAACCCTGATTGTCGGATCCCATTTCAAAGGTCTTCCTCAGGATATCCATGCCGGGATCCTTGAAAGGACTCAAGTCCACCCTCTCGTTCCGTGAAGCGGCCCGCAATTGCATTTTTTGAGAGAAGACCTTGATGGATGCCAGACGGTATTCCTGCCGTTTTTCATCAATGAATTTATTGATCTCGTCCTGCCGGGCAACCAGCATGTACCCATGATAGGTGACAAGGCGGCTCAGGTTATTTGCTTGAGAGAGGAGTTCTTCCGTAATACCTCCGTAATATTCCTGGCCCACCTCAAGGGAGGTCTTAAGGGAGCGCTCGATGGGAAGACTGAACCAATATTCAACGGAAGCGGAAATGAACTGGGCTGAAACGAAAAAGAGGATAATGGTCGGGAGCAGTGAGAGGGTAACAAAGGCCAGCACCAGTTTGGTCCGAAGCCTCGCCCCCATGATCCCTTTCTTTCTTTCAAAGAGAAGTTTGACCAGATTTCGTAGTGTCAGGAAAATAAGAAGCAAAAGCAATATGACGTTGATGTCAATGAGGGCGAAAATAAGGATACTGTTTGAAATGGGGAGGTCCAGGCCCAAATCGAAGACATTGATTCCGAGATAGGTCAGAATGACGATCACGATCGTGATGGCGACAATCATGTACCTTTCCCGGCGTCTTCGCTTATGGTCCTGTTTTTCCGCCTTCTTGTAAGCTTTCATGGGTACTAATACCGGAAGTCCACATTGTACCAGTCGGTTTCAAAATCCCACAAAGAGAGAAAAAAGAGGGCATAATGGAGATAAAGCGGGAGTTCTATCCTGTCCAGTTCAGCCATCATTCGCACTCTGTAGCGGGATCCCTTCCTGAGATTTTGAAGTGCCGTGACCTTTAGAGCAACCACCTCCATCATCAGTTTCTTGGCATCATCGAAATTCTGGAGTGAAACCGTTTTGTTGTCCTGTTCCGACAGAGTCACCTCGTAAATTTTTTTGATATTGTCATATTTGATACTGTGGCTGAACTCCAGATCCGTGATTACCCTATCCCAGGACCAATCGATTTTTTCATGGAGCCTGACAAAAAAAGTGAAGGTGGTGTTGATACCGTTCTCAATGGCCTGATTCAATTCCGGGGTAAAACAGTTCTCCACCGTAAAATAGACCAGGAGATGGTCACGTGTATTGGTCACCACGATATCAGACAGCCGGGCCTCTTCTGCCAGAACGGGCGAGGACCAAGGCATGAATGAGAACAGAAGTATCAAAAACCAGAAAACTGTTTTTGCCTTTTTCATGAATCCTAGGGAAAATTATGATTTAAGAGAAAAACCGGAGGTTTTTGGGGGTGATCATATCCAAGAGGGGGGTGAAATGCAATAGCTATCCCCCTCTCTTGGGAGACGTTTTTACCCTCTCGATAGAAGAGACGGTTAGGCGGGAACAGGGTCCAAGGACCCGAAGACCGGCAGTTTCACACTCTTCTGCACATACTCATGAGGATTCTCGAATGCCATGTCCTCCCAGCATGTATTGTCGGCCATCAAGGCCCTGAGCATGGCATGGTTGAGAGCATGGCCGGATTTTTCAACGACAAAATGGCCGATAATGGGATAGCCGAGTATGGAAAGGTCCCCTACAAAGTCCAGGATCTTGTGCCTCACGAACTCATCCTTGTACCGCAGCCCGTCCTCGTTGAGGATTCTAAAATCATCCATAACGATGGCATTGTCGAGAGAACCGCCCAAGGCCAGGCCGTTCTCTCTTAAGATATTCATGTCCTTTAAGAAACCGAAGGTTCGCGCCCGACTGATTTCCTGGACAAAATTCTTTCCGGAAAAGGACAGTTCGTATCTCTGGTCTCTGAGCAGCGGATGCTGGAAATCAATGGTGTATGAGATCCTGAGCTCTTTGGAGGGGTAAA
Source organism: uncultured Desulfobacteraceae bacterium (assembly GCA_964401325.1). Lineage (GTDB taxonomy): Bacteria > Desulfobacterota > DSM-4660 > Desulfatiglandales > HGW-15 > CAYNYM01. Next base: position 15,364 of record CAYNYM010000013.1, read on the forward strand.
TGCAGACAGACTTGTTGCCCTCGATGATTTTGAAGGGCTTCTTGATAACGAGAAAACGCTTGGGAGTCCGTTGCTCCTTGATGCCCACGCTCTTGAGCAAGAACACAAAGGGAGCGGCGCTTCCGTCCATGATGGGCACTTCAGGTCCCTCAAGTTCCACCCTCGCGTTGTCGATGCCGAGTCCAAAGAAGGCGGCCATGAGGTGCTCGATGGTGGCGATTTTATGTCCGTTATTTCCCAGGGTCGTGGAGAGGTTCGTATCGACCACATTTTGAAAGCGGGCTCTAACCGAGGGGTTTCCGGAGAGATCCTTGCGAATAAACTCTATGCCGCTGTCCGCCGGGGCAGGTCTGATATTCAACCTGACTTTTTCTCCTGAATGAAGTCCGATACCGGTGCAACTCACATGGTCTCTTACTGTCCTCTGTCTGTAGTCCAATCTTTGCTCCTTGTTCTGTGAAAAAAATACGATACGATCGATAATTGAAAAGCAAACTCTATGCCAAAGACTGGAATTTGATGAAAAATGGAGAATTGGCTTTCAATATATTGATTTTTATTGGAAAATATTTTTAGGGGTCCTTGGTATTATGGGCAGAGCACCCCTGAAAAGGGAAAGATGTGGTAAAATGACCACATCTTCGATGCGGGAAAACAACATTTATTCGCCTGAAGGTCTAGAAAATTCACCCGGGGTGGATAAATCCAAAAAGGTGCCCTTGAGGGGCAAATCAAACCCAGGTCCTTCTCCCGCCCAATGGGGTAGGGTCCTTTGATGGACGCAACTCCTTTATGCCTCTTCAAGTTTTATGAAATCGCCCTGCTCGGATAGGCCGTAATTTTTTCCCAGGACCTCGAAGTTGGATGCATGGTCGAAGGTCATGTCTTTCTCATGGGCCTGTGAAATTTTTTCGAGGATTGCGGAGAGAATGGTTCCTATGAGTTCCAGGTCCAGGGCGACCAGATGGACCGGAATCATGAATTCCTTTTCACCCAAATTGGCCTCAATGCCGGAAGTGACAAAGGCGTTCTCCTCCTGGAAGTATTTAATAGCGATAACCTGGTTCGGATCGTCTTTATTGTTGATCGTGGCAATAATGTTGTCATGATCATTTGAATCATTCTGATCGGCCATCGTCGACTCCTTTCTCGGATAATCGGAATCTTATCCCACAGGTTCGGGACAAGGTCAAGGCCGCCTTTAATTCTTGACAAATCAGACAGGATCGGCCAAAACCGTATCAATGCCGGGGTTAAGGCCGCTCCAAGACATCGGGGTTCCGAGGTTGATCCTGTATCCTGATGGACTGGGGGCCCTTGAGGGCGCAAGAAATGCCGGGTCATGTTCCTTAAAACGTATATTACTCTTAAAGCGGACTGCTTTTCGATCGGACCTATCTGAGCCCTGTTCATGCCGCAACAACGGATTCAGGGCCTGAACCGTTGCATTGCAGACAGGGTCGGGATGATTATGCATGGACAAGGAGGATATTCACAGTGAACGAAGATGCTGCCAGAAAAAAGACACAGGAAACGGCCAAGACGCTTTTTGGAAAAGGCATTAAAATGGATCCCCCCTATTTATTGTGGAAATCCTTTGACAGGGACCTGGCCAATGATTTTTCAATGTTCATCACCGGCAACCTTTATTCACGGAAGGTCCTCTCTCTACCGGAGAGACAGATGGTGGCTTGCGCCATATTGGCGGCTATTGGAGCGACGGAGGAATTGAAACTCCACGTCAATGCCGCGCTCAATGTGGGGTGCGATCCCAAGAAGCTGGCCGAGGTCTTTTTCCAGGTCGCGACCTATGCCGGTATGCCCGCGGTGAACGAGGCCCTGGGCGCCTACAAAGAGGTCCTCGAAGAGCGGGGAGAATGGCCCCTCGAGGACCCGTCTTAAGTTGTTTCACCCAGAAATGGCCCTTTTCCGCAATTTCGGTGTCAATCCGAGAGGTTCCTTGTGCGGCGCACGGTAAGTGCGTCGCCGCACGACCACTTGTTTTCCTTGAACAAGCGAAAAATGGATTTTTCATTGATTGTGGAGAGGATTTGAATGAAATTTCTGCTCGGTGCAAAAACTATCCGCAGATCCTTACCCGCCGTTCTCGTCCTTGCGACCATCCTTTTCAGCCTCGGATGCCGCCCGGCCCTCAGGCAGGAGGCCCGGGTACCGGGCGAGGCCCTCATTCCAGTTCGCTTCTTTTTCCCGACATTCAGGGATGACATGGATCTGCCATCTCTCACCGAGGCGGTGAGGCGCAATTTGGCCTACCTGAACAAATTACCTCCGGATCAGATGTTCAACTACGGACACGACCAGTTCAGTTGCCGGCAGGTCAGGGAGAGCCAGGCGGCCTTTCTGGAATTGGTCTCGGATGCCTCTGATCCCAAAGAGCTCAGCAAGAGAATCAAAAAGGACTATCGGGTTTACCGTGCGGCCGGACGAACCGGCAACAGGCGCGTGCTCTTCACGGGATACTTCGAACCCCTCTTGGCGGGGAGCCTCGTGTCCGACGAATCCTTCAAGTACCCCCTCTACCGGAAGCCGGATGACCTGATTACCATCGATCTGAGCCCCTTCAGTGAGGCATTGAGAGGCAGGCACATTGTTGCCAGGATCGAGGGAAAGAAGGTCCTGCCCTATTTTGACCGGAAACAGATTGAAGAGGGTAAAGTCCTTGCCGGAAAGGACCTGGAGATCGCCTGGCTGAAGGATCCCGTTGATGTGGCCTTCCTACAGATCCAGGGTTCCGGGCGCCTCCAATTGAAGGAGGGCGGGAGTGTGGGTGTCGGATATGCGGCAAAAAACGGCCGGCCCTTTC
>CAYNYM010000014.1:0-9781 GCA_964401325.1 uncultured Desulfobacteraceae bacterium
GAAGATCAGGGGGTCGTGTCTAGCCCGCCTGGCATTCGGCCGTGAATCTTTCGTAAGCGCGTCTTTCTTCTTCCTTGTAGGCATCAAGACGCTGTGCGAGTTCCGCAAAGTCAACCTGATGAGCGTCGAACTCCGGGCCATCCACACAGGCGAATTGGGTCTTTCCGCCTACACTGACCCGGCAGCAACCGCACATGCCCGTGCCGTCCACCATGATGGCATTCAGGCTGACAAGGGTCTTAACCTTATATTCGGCCGTCACCTGGGCTACGAATTTCATCATGGGCACCGGGCCGATGGCCACAACGAGTTTCACGTCTTCCTTCTCAAGGACCTCTCTAAGGACATCCGTGACAAATCCATGATGTCCATAGGAGCCGTCGTCCGTACACACATGGAGTTCATGGGAGGCCGCTTTCATCTTGTCTTCCAATATAAGAAGGTCCTTGCTCCTGGCGCCCATGATGCCGACGACATGATTGCCCAGTTCCTTCAGCCCCCGGGTAATGGGGTGCACCACGGCAACCCCCGTGCCGCCGCCCACACAGACCACGGTCCCCAGCTTTTCCAGATCGGTAGGTTTGCCCAGTGGACCGATCACGTCCTGGAATTTATCCCCAACCTGCAAGGTCTTGAAAAGGGCGGTGGATTTTCCGACCACCTGATAGATGATCGTCACCGTGCCCTTCTTGGGATCCGTATCAGCCATGGTGAGCGGTATGCGCTCTCCGGTTTCATTAGCCTTCAAGATAACGAACTGCCCCGGCTTTGCTTTTGTGGCGATCAAGGGTGCACTGATCTCGTTCATGACCACGGTACCGTCGGCCATCTCTTGCCGCTTCAGAATTTCAAACATTACGAACCTCCGACATATAAGTATTCTCTCAAGCCTAGGTCCCTTTAGCATAGAGCTCGAAGAGTGTCAAAACAAAATTGTTACCAAGAAATCCTTCTTCAAAGGCTTAACAATCAACTTCTATCAAAATAATCCACTTTACAAAAACAACCTTTTATTCTAATTTTCCTGCATAATTCAAGCTACCTTTGCAACATCTTCTATAAAGGTGGATTGCCATGGGCATCAATCGAACCCGAATTCAAATGTGTCCTTTTTGCCTCTTCCGCTACCGTGTGCCTGAGGCATTTGGGGGTCGAAGTCTTTCCTGCAAGAAATGTGGGACCGTCTTCAAACTGGAATTTCAAGCCACGAAACGGTCGGTCCAAGGGCCCCCATTGGCCCCGAAGGCCCGGGGCGCAGTGGAAAAAATCGCACAGGACGATGCCAACCTGTTGATCGGCGAGCTTGCCATCAGCCACCGTCTCGCCACTGAGAATCAGATCAGGCAAGCGATCGGCCTCCAGGAAAAGAAAAAAAGGGCAGGCAAGGACCTGCCATTGGGCCAGATCCTCATGCTTCAGGGCGTCATCGATCCGAAACAATTGCATTTCCTCATGTTCTTGCAGTCCCTCTTGAATGTGAGGAAGGAGAATCGCATATTCGGGGCCCTGGCCGTAAAAAATAAATTGGCCACCCGGGAACAGATCGCGCAGGCACTCAGGGAACAAAAAAGGATCTTCAAGGAGAAGAACTCCATTGTCTCCATCGGAGATCTCTTGGTCAAGAAAGGGGTCCTGACCGAACAGCAGCGGGATGCGATCCTCTCAAGACAGAAGGGTCTCCATTCGGCACCGGCGGGCCCACAGGAGAGAAAGGGATCGAGCGGGGCAATGGCCAAGGCCCCTGAAAGGGCAGGGAAAGAGGCCGTCGACCTTGAACTGCGTGTCTCGGATGACAAGTTGACCGCCGGCATCATTGCCAAAGAAAAGGTCTCATCTCCCAATACACTAGCGACCCTCAGGGGTTTTCTGGAATCAAAGGGGATTACCTATGGCGTCCTGCCGGACGATCAGATCCGAAAGCACCTTAAAACCGGAATGGTTCCCGGCAAATTCCTCAAGATTGCCCAGGGCAGGGCCCCGGAGCCGGGCAGTGGCGGGGAAATAAAATACTTCTTTGATGTGGACCCCTTGAAGGTGGGATTATCGCGGGAGGGGGAAGGCATTGACTTCAGGGACCGGGGCACCATTCCCCGGGTCAACGAAGGGGATCTCCTGGCCGAAAAGCTTCCGCCAAAAGAAGGCATCGCGGGGCTCGACGTGTTCGGTCGGCCAGTCCCTGCCCCCAAATCACCCAAGATTCGCCTCCGCCACGGCAGGGGTACAAGGATTTCGGAAGACGGGCTAAAGGTCTTCGCGGCCATACAGGGCCGACCTGAATTGTTTCCCGACGGCAAATTGTTTGTTTTCCCGGAGCTCAAGATCCAGGGTGATGTGGACCTTAAGACAGGCCATATCGATTTTGAAGGGGAGGTCATTGTTTCGGGAACCGTTCAAGGCGGGTTCCGCGTGAACAGCGGAAGCCTTTCGGCCGGGGAGATCCTACAGGCGGAAATAAAGACCAAGGGAAATGTCATCGTCCGCGGGGGAATCATAGGTGCCGTCATTCGGGCCGGTGGCAGTGTTAAGGCCAGGCATATTCGAGAGGCGCACGTTGAGGCATTGGGAGACGTGATCGCAGAAAAGGAGGTCATCGACACGCGAATAGAGACAAGCGGATCGGTTCTTTCCAAGCGGTGCCGTATCCTGTCTTCTCGTGTTGTCGCCAAGAAGGGTATACAGGTCCATCAGGTCGGCTCGGAAGAATCAAACCCCTGCACCCTGCTCGTCGGGGTCAATACCATGGTCAACAATGAAATAAAGGCCCTGAAGCGGAACATCTCGTCCAAGGAGGAAGAGGCAGGGGGCCTGCAAAAGCGCACAAAGGCACTTCGAAAAGAATCGAAAAAGGTCCAAGATGAACTGGGAACCACGGCCCAGGAACAGGACCGCGCCATGGTTCAGCAGCGGCAGCTGAAAGAGAGAAAAGAAGGCCTGGAGGCAACGGGGGCGAAAGAACAGGTGACCCGAATTGAGGCCGCCCTCGATGCCCTTAAGGGGCAGGGCGCAAAAAGAGAAGAGCTTCTCGAAAACCTCTTTTGTGAGGCGGATCGAATCGAGGCGGAAATATCCGACCTTCAGGAAAAAATCGCCCTCCATGAAGACGACACCAAAGAGATTGAAAAGGAGATTAAAGACCTTCTCGCCTGGTCTCGATCCGAAAAGGGCATTCCGGAGTTAACCGTCCGGGGGACCGTTTTTCCGTACACCACGGTGAAGGGCGTTCGTGCCTCACTCACCCTCCCGGAAAAGCATGAAAACGTAAAGATAAAAGAGGTCAAGACAGGCGAGGCCGGGGGCAAGATCGAATACAAATTTCAGCTCACCCGCCTGTAATCCCATCATCCGATCTCTGGAGGTCCCCTTTAGTGCAGCCTTTCGCCATAGGTTTCCTGGATCACCCGCACCAGCGAGGTCAACGTTGCGTTGACCGGCGCGGGGATACCCAGGGCCTTGCCCTCTCTGACAATGGCACCGTTGATAAAATCGATTTCGGTGACCTTCCCGTGAAGGACGTCCTGTAACATGGAAGCGATGTTGCCCGCCGTGGCCTCACAGACCTCCAAAACACGACCCACGGGATCGGGGTAGGGAAGCCGGATCTCTTTTGCACGGGCCACGGCCACCGCCTCCCCGACGGCCGACTCCATGATCTTGCGGGTCCCCTCGAATCGGGGCAACCGGCCGTTCTTCAACCCCGTAAGGGCGGTCAGGGCATTGATTCCCACATTGATGATCAGTTTACCCCAGACCAGGTCCTGCACATTCTCAATGGACCTGGTCGCAAATCCGGCCCTGTTGAACGCCGATACAAGCCTTTCGACCGGGCTGCCCGGTTCCCCCTTGGGTCCGATGAGGGTTTCTCCCTGTCCGGCATGACGGATATGTCCGGGGCCTAAGACCGTGGCCCCCTCAGCCGTTACACCGCCGTAGACCTTGTCCTGCCCGAAGAGGTCCTCGAGGATTTCGATATTTCCCACCCCGTTTTGAAGTGTCACCAAGAGGGTCTCCGGTTTGAGCCAGGTCTGAACGGCCTCCCCCGCCTCCTTGGTATTGTTCGATTTCACGCAGAAGAGCACCACATCCGGGGAAACGCCGGGCCTTTCCGCATGGGCCGGGACCGCGGCGCTGTATTCCCCGGTCACCCCTTCCACTCGGATCCCTTGCTGATTGATTTTATCGGCCCATTCCGAAATCTTTTCAAGCAGGGTGACCTCGTATCCCGCCAGGCGGAGCCGCGCGGCGAAAAGACAGCCCATGGCCCCTGCGCCTACAATAAGAAAATGCATACCAGACCTCCAGCGCCCTTTTGAGGGCTTATGTTATCATCCGTCCCGCAACCAAAGACCCGCCTTCAACCATCTTCTCTCAAGAGGTGCACCAAGAAATTCCGAGAAGTTCACCAGCAACCATCACTCCAAGAGCAGGCATGTATCCACCTTTAGTCGATCTTTTCAGCCTCCTCGGGCTTCATGGCAAAGGAGTGTTCAGGGCCCGGGAACGATCCATCTTCCACTTCGGTCCTGAAACGCACGAGGGCGTCTCTGATCTGGGGTGACAGATTGATATACTGTTTGACAAATTTGGGCGTAAACCTCTCAAAGAGGCCGACCAGATCATGATACACCAGTACCTGGCCGTCACAGCCCCGGCCGGCCCCAATGCCGATGGTGGGAATTCGAAGGCCCCGGGTGATTTTTTCGGCCAGAAGATCGGGGATACATTCCATGACTATCATAAAAGCCCCGGCCTCTTCCAGATCCTTGGCCGACTGCATGAGTTCCATGGCGCTTTCCGCATCTTTGCCCTGGACCTTAAACCCGCTCAATTTGGTGGCCGTCTGGGGGGTGAGACCGATGTGTGCGCACACAGGAACCCCTGCGGTGACAATGGCCTTGACAACTGGGGTCATTTCGCTTCCCCCTTCCAGCTTCACGCAATCACAGCCGGCCTCTTTCATGAATCGGCCGGCATTTTCCACGGCCTTCTCCGCGCTGATCTGGTAAGACATGAAAGGCATATCGCCCACCACAAAGGCGCTTTTCGCTCCTCGGGTAACCGCCTTGCAATGATGAAGCATCTCCTCCATGGTCACCGGAACCGTTGAATCATAGCCCAGCATCACCATACCGAGAGAGTCTCCAACAAGGATGGTATCGATGCCGGCCTGGTCCACAAGGCTGCCCGTGGGGTAATCATAGGCCGTCATCATGGTAATTTTCCGGCCCGAAGCCTTCTTTTGATGTAAATCTGCAATGGTTACTTTTTTCCTTTCCATTATGACCTCCTTTCTTCATGGGTGCCCAAAACGGGAAATTTTATTATGAGCAGGCGCAACCTCCTTTGAACCCCGGGGGAGGATTGCCCTTCTCGGGGCAGGCAAACCGCACCGCCCCTGCAAAAAACCAAAAAAGGCCCCCCGGACACGGCCGGAGAACCTCGTGTATGATCCTTCCCTCAGAACACTTTTTTTACTCCAGCCCCGCTACAAAACACTGCATTCCCTCCGCCCCGGGCCTCTTTGACCTGAAATCCGGGCCGCACATTCCCGAAAAAGCCGGATTGTCTATCTTGATCGATGAGCACTTTTTGTTCTCATTTCCAACAGGGTTGGAGGCCGAGGCCCTCTTGGACTGACAGGTCATACCCTCTAACCCATTTGATGGGGGGGTGTCAATGAAAACCTTCCCCGTCTAACGCCCCGATGCCGCTTGACAGCCTTCCGATTTATCAGTAATTTCAGGAAATCATCTCAACCTCCATGAATCCGGGAGTCCTTCATGAAAAGCGCTCTTCTTTCGGTTTTCGTCGTATCTCTTTGCCTTCTTGGGCCATGTTTTGCCCCCCGTCTTACCCATGCCGTAATGCCCGGGAGCGGGGGTCAGGAAGAGGTCTTTTCCTCCGCCGAAAAGATGGGATCAGGGGAACCGTTCACGGCAAAGAGGCCCGCCCCGGGGGCAGCGGTGGACCAATCCACAGACGGCCCTCAAGCCCCTGTGAAGATTGCCCCCTTCCCGCCCCGAACCAAGGGCAAGCATGTTTCATTGAGAAAAACGGCCCTGGCCCTGGGCCCCGAAGATGTGAAATCCATGCTGACAAGGTACAACTTTTACGTAACCTGTTGGAACGACAATGGGGATTTCTGCAACCCGGAAGGTGACTTTGAAAATGATTTTCGAAAAAACCATGAAGGAACGGTGACCGATAGGGCCACAGGGCTCATGTGGCAGCAAAGCGGCTCGTCGGGGCCCATGACCTGGCATGAGGCCGAGGCATATGTCGTAAAAGTCAACCGCGAGGCCCTTGCCGGTTATGCCGACTGGCGGCTGCCCAGCGTGGAAGAACTCACATCCCTGATGGAAAATTTCTGGAAAAACAGTGATCTCTTCATCGATCCCGCCTTCGATAAGGCCCAACGGTTCGTCTGGAGTGCCGACACAAAGGATATGAACACGGCATGGAAGGCCAATTTTCATAAGGGCTTTATCATCCCCTTTCCCAAGACAAACAAGAGCTCCGTCCGGCTGGTGCGGTCCCTGCCTTAAAAAAAAGACTTCTCGCCACCCCTGTCCAAAGACCATCCATCGCCTGATTTGCATATCATGCCTTGATGGTTGATCGGGGTTGCATCAGGTGCCCTGATTCATCTATAAATAGAAACGACTTCATGCGCGTCAGGGCATTCTTGAGTGGAAACGGAGAAGGAGTCGTGATCCCTGAGTGCGCTTCAAAAATAACAGAAAGGAATAAGAATGGGCTATCTAAAGGGACTGCGGGATTATCTGGATACGTATTACGACCTCTCTGTTTTCCACCGGGCCCTTGATTCAAAGGCAATCTGGGTGCTCCATCTGCACAATCATCGGATCATCGAGGCCAAGATCCTGGAAAACCTCACCTATGACATCCGCTGCGAGGTTGTGAACGAGGGGGAACAAACGCTTCAAAAGGTCGAGGTGAAGTGCCTCTATCCGTCGGACTCTTCAGATACAATCGCACCGATGATCAAGACCGACCAAAAGGTCGCGGAGCTGGCCCTGGAGCCCCTGGTTTCTCCTCACAATCGTTTTTTTGTCAAAAACAAGTCTCTCTTCTCTCTCATGAAAGAAAAGGAGGTGGTTTTTTTTACCCTCCTGGAGGGGGAAAGGATCAAGGGGCTCCTCTCCGATTTCAGCCGATACGATATGACGGTCAATCTTAAAGGCGGCGTCCCCGTGACCGTCATGAGGCACAGCGTCTACGATCTCCGAAATAAAAAAGGGCGCTGCTTCCTTAAGTCCAAGCAGGAGGTCCTGAAGGATTGGGAGAAGAGTCCCCTTTTCGTGTCATCCCCTCAGGACAAGGTCTAAAATCCATTGACCCTGCATGGGGTGGGCATCATTCCTGATTCCCAAAAGGTCATCTCAAGAGACGGCGACTGCCCGGATAAACCCCACCTGAATCAGAAACGGGTTAACAGGTCTTTGCGTTCGGCCAGGCCCTTGATTCCTCTTTCAACCGGAATGGGGGACAAGGAGGGAGAGAGCCCGGCCGCATACATGGCCGTCGAAAGGGTCCCGGGTGTGGGGGTAAAGATCTGGGCGTCCGTGGTCTTCAACCCCAGTGCCCTGAGTTTCTCCTTCATGGCCGAAACATCGCGCAGGGTCTCACCGGGGTGACCGAGAATCAGGTAGGGGGCCAGTTCGATTCTCCGTTTCAGGGATCGGTTGATCCGCTGAAACAGGCACACAAAGGCCTCCAAGGTTTCAAAGGGGGGCTTACGCATCAGGTCCAGCACGGGTCCTTCGGTGTGTTCCGGGGCAATGCGAAGAAAACGGCCCGAGTGATGAACCATGATCTCTTCCAGGAGTTCCGGTTCCCTTAAGAGCCGATCATACCGGAGCCCGGAGCCCACAAAGACCTTTCGGACACCCTTTGCCTTGCGGCATGCCCGCAGCAAATCGAGATACGCTTTCCCTTGAAAGGATCTGGGGCATTCCTCGGGATAGAGGCATGAAATCCGGTCACAGTGCCTTTTCCGGCAGTCATTTCCGTAAAGGTCTCCCGAGGCACCCCCGATATCCGAGACGATGCCCTTCCATTCCCTGTGCCTTGTCAGGGTCCGGATTTCTCTGAGCACGGACTCCGTGGAACGCGAGATGATCCGCTTCCCCTCCTGTTGCCCTATGGCACAAAAGGCGCAACCGCCTCCGCATCCTCGATGGGACGTGATGGAAAAGAGGTTCATCCGGAGTGCCGGCGATATTTTTCTTGTTCCGGGATGGATCCGCCCGTAAGGCTGGTTGTAAATATGTTCCAGATCAAAGGCCCCGTAGGCCTCGGCAGGCTCTTCGATCACGTACCGGTCCCCCTGGCCCTGCACCGTTCCCTTCCCTTCTATCCCGGCCCTTTCCTGGATGAGCCCGGCCTCAAGGAGCTTTGAGCTGTCACGCAAAATCCGATCCAGGGAGGGCAATTCCCTGAACCCGCCTTGAGCGGGGAACTCTCTCGCCACCCTGACGGTCCCCGGCAGGGCCAGGGACTGGGCGGGGTGCCCGGCTTGAAGCATTCGGGCGATGCCGACCAGTTGCTTTTCACCCATGCCCGCGACCAGGACATCGGCCCTGGCATCCAGCAAAATCGACCGGCGGATCTTCTCCTGCTGAAAATCATAATGGGCATAACGCCGGAGCGAGGCCTCCACCCCTCCGATAACGATGGGCACCTCTTTGTAAAGCGCCTTGATTTGATTCGCGAAGACCACCGCCGCGCGATCGGGCCTGATTTTGTATTTGATGGAAGGCGGATACCCCTCGAAGAAGGCCTTTCCCTCAAACTGGTAGAGGTCCTCTCTGCGCCGTTTGCGCAAGGAGGTGTAATTCAAGACAACGGAGTCCACCGGGCCAGTGATGACGGCGAAGAACAGGTCGGGTCTTCCCAGGGCAGCAAAGGATGACTTGTTCTGCCAAAAAGGCCGCTCGATCACACCGACCCGAAACCCATCCAGCTCCAGAGCCCTTTTGAGGATGCCTTCAGGAAAGGAGGGGTGGTCCGAGAAGGGGTAGGGAAGCACGAAGATGATATCATAGGGGGACATGGAGGCATTGTATAGGAACGGTCTGCTGAATTCAAACCAAGATTCCGCGTATGCGTGCAGCCCGTTGAAACAATGAAGGCCCTCGGACATGGCTGAATGCGTTTCAAAAGGCTAAACAGTTATGATATCAGAAGCCTTTGGACCGCAATTGAAGAAGAGATCAAGGGCGGAGAGGTTGGGGATAAAGTCTCCCCAGAGCTGTGGGTAGACCGGGGTGGGCGGTCTGAAAAAGTCAAGGGTGATTCCGGATCGCTGAAAGAGGTCCCCGTCGAGGACCTTCCTGGCGCCCCCCTGGGCCAGGAAACGGTCGGCCCCGGTTCGTCTGCAGATCTCGACGAGACGTTGGTCCCCCTTTTCCTCGATGCCGAGATCGGAGAGCAGAACGACCTTTGTGTCAATTCCCAGATAACGAAACATATACCTGATCACCGCCAGGTTCAGGTCCGCAAGTCTTTCAAAGTCCTCCAAGAACAGGTGTCTGATTAAATCCAGATGTTCCGGGAAATAAGGGGCATGGGCGTAGGCGGTCTTGAGGCTTTCCAGGTGTTTTCTCGCCCACCGGCCCTCGTAGGCGATTCTCACGTCGTTGATCTTCTGGAGGCCCAGGCCCTTTTTCCAAACCGGAATGGTTATCCAGAGGGTGCCCTGGTGGTTCTTGAACCGATTTCTGGAGATCCAGGTCGTCCCCCGGGGAAACTGGACCTCATC
>CAYNYM010000014.1:9791-17520 GCA_964401325.1 uncultured Desulfobacteraceae bacterium
AAGATGTCGGAAAGTCGGGCCTTGTAAAAGAAACCCGGATAAGGCGCAAAATAGGGTTGATTGGCGGAGAGGATCATGAACCCTTTTTCATCCCACAAAGAAACTCCAACTTTGATGCATTTGCAAACAGCCCAACCTTCACCAGGAAGGAAATGAAAAGCACAAAGGTTTTTGAAAATATATAATATTTTCAGCTTCGTGTACGTCGTGCTCTATTAGGAATTCAGACTTCACGGCTCCTTCAAAACAACACGGATTATCTCTTTCGAGGTGTATTCAGCCACGTCTGCCAGGCCGTCCAGGGGCATCATGGCAGAGGCATTGGTCGAGAATAGACAGGTGACCAATGCCGGGAATTCATCATCCGCCCGGTAGAAGATGTAGCACAGGGCAATTTTGGGGAGAGGATACAGCAACAGAGAAAAGTCTCCGGCCGTGCCCTTCGGGTTGTCCTCTCCCTCGAAAGGCTCCAGGATTTTTTTCCGATTCTTTCCAATTCCGGGTACATGGGGCACCAAAACCCGTTCGCTGTTCCCGGCAAAGGCCCCATGATAGGGCATGCTTCCGGGCAGGTCCTTGAAGGCACTGAAGGGCTCGAGCCGAACGGGATCCGGCCTTACGTGGCGGGCGTAAAGGCTCACAAGCAGGGCCTTCGGCCCATTTCCCGGCCTCTCCGAAAAGCTTACACCGTCCGGATCCAGACAGCAATCTTCTCCAAAGGCCCGGAAATGAAACTGCCTGCCCCTCTTCATGGCGGGAAGCCATCTCTCCAGTTCGTCAAAATGATTATCATAAACCTGGTCGAGATTGTCCCGGATTATTTTTTCGTAACCAGTGCCCAAGATCGATTCCACTAAAAAAGATAGGCGATCCTTTGTCATTTTTTTATACAACTATTGGGGTTACTCTGCCGGAATTTTATCATGAAAGCAGTTCAGGGGAAAGTGCTGACTGGTCAGGAAGGAGGATCCACGCCGGCGGCTCACAACATGATTTGCTCACCAGTGGGAATCAGCAGATCCGAAACATGGACGAGAGTAATGTTGGATTCCTTGAGGGTGTAGATGAAATGGCCCACGGCCCGGGCCGTTTCAGGGAAAGGATGGCCGATCCCGATAGCCTCCCCAAATTGAAGGGCATGCCTTTTTAACCTGAGAAGCTGGCCGAAAATGGCATCTTCACTCAATCGTGTATCAAGGAAGATATGCCTGTAGGCCGTTACCATATGGAGTTTTCTGGCCGTCTCATAGGCCGTTGAACGGCTGGTGGTGAGACTGTCCACAAAAAAGAGGTGCTCCCCCTTGATCACTTCGAGGGCCTCCCGCATCTCTTTTTGAGAGGCCGTGAAGCGTGATCCCATGTGATTATTTACCCCGGTGGCAAAGGGGATTTCGGAGATGTTCTCCTCCATGACCTCGATGATCTTCTCGGGCCCATCCCCCACATACAGGGCACCCGGTCCCGGGTTCACCTCCGGGTTAAAGGGTTCCATGGGCTGATGGAGCATGATCTCGTGCCCCTCATGGTGAATCTCAGACGCAAGGCTCCGTGAGTACTGAAGCCTGGGAAGGACTGAATAGGTGATGGGGATGTCCAAACTGAGGAACTGTCTCGCACGGCAGGGACTAAATCCGATGTCATCGATGATCAGGGCGATTCGGGGTTGGGAGACGGCCCCGTAGGAGCCTTTCCCGCCAGCAAACGCCTTCGAAAAGCCCTTGATCCCAAAGAGAGTCCCCAACAGAAAAGTGGCACCTTTCACAAAAAAATGCCTTCTGTCCATTGCATCTCCCTTTTTCCGTTATGGCTTTCCATTCAGAACAACAGGTCGGCAAAATTCTGGCCTTTTGTACAACTGATTGCGGAACATGTCAATAAAAAACACAACATATTGTATTTAAACGAAAATATTGACCATTTCGCAATGGGAAATCTGTTGTGTGTCATATTTTTTCGACACCCCTGATGTTGTGGTAAATCTTGACCGAATGGGGGTATGGGCATTGGGACCACGACCCGCCTGCGGTCTTTTTCAGAACCCGCCGTCCCTCAAGGAGTCCTAGTCTCGTCTGGGAAATGATGCTATAATTCCGGCATCAAACGACATGAGAGCTCGCGATCGATGGAGGTAGTATCATGAGACTAAAGGGCAAGGTGGCCCTATTGACAGCAGCTGCGGGCGCCGGAATCGGTCAGGCCACTGCAAATGCCATGGCAAGGGAAGGGGCAAGCATTATTGTGACCGACATTCACCCCGAACGGCCGCTTGCAGTTGCCGAGGCCATCCAAAAGGCCTGCGGCGTAGAAGCCATGGGGATTCGATGTGACGTGAACAAACGGGAGGAGGTTGAAGGGGTGGTCGACGCGGCCCTTGAACGATTCGGCCGAATCGACATCCTTTTCAACAACGCCGGGACCAACCGACCCGCTCAAATTAAAGACATGACGGACGAGGCCTGGGACGTGGTTCTGGGCACCTGTCTGACGGGAACTTTTTATGCCTGTCGGGCGGTTCTTCCTCATATGATGAAACAGGACTTCGGGCGGATCGTCAATGTCGCCTCTACGGCCGCCTTTCAAGGGCTGGACCACGGACACGCGCATTACGCCGCCGCCAAGGCAGGGGTGCTGGCCTTCACCCGTTGTCTTGCCATGGAAGCGGCTCCCCGTCACATTACGGCCAACGCCATTGCCCCCAGCTTCATCTACAATGAATTCATCCCCCACCTCTACCCCCAGGAGGAAATTGACCGAATGAACCGGGACATCCCCTACCCCAAGAAGGGGACCCCCGAGGACGTGGCAAACACCGCCCTTTTCCTTGTCTCGGATGAGGGGGAATATATTACGGGGCAGACCCTCTGCGTGACAGGAGGAAGCTGGATGCGTTGAGCCGCGGCACAGGGCACACCATCACATGGAACAAGGGTAAATGCCGCCATTGTGAAAAGGGAAAGGACTTTGACCCTGGACATTCAGCACGGGGTGGATCGTGACCAAGGGCGTTCATTTTTTCAAGGTGCCAAACTCATACCAGGTTTTCAGTTTTAGATTTACAGGTATTTTCTAATTCTTAACACATAACACCTCAACCCTGAAATGGCACGGCTTCGGCTTTTTGCAAATTCATCAAACATCAAGGAGGAACCATCATGCCCGCTGCCCGAGACCGTATGCTTCATGAGATGCGTTCCGAGGCCAAAGCCCTGTTTGAGGCCGCCGTCAAGCGCGTGGATCCCTGCGAGGCCGTGAAACGATTCGTGCGTCTGGAGGGAACCCGCCTTATCCTGGGCGAGCAGGACCCGCCGGACATGGCATGGGACCTGGAGGAATTCGATCAGGTTTACCTTGTGGGGGGCGGAAAGGCGACGGCCCCCATGGCCAAGGCCCTGGAAGACCTCCTGGGGGAAAGAATCAATACCGGTATCATCAATGTCAAGTACGGTTTCACGGAAAAACTGGTCCGAACGGAGATTTTTGAGGCGGGCCATCCCCTGCCCGATCAAAACGGTGTCACAGGCACGCGAAAAATCCTTGCCCTGCTGGAAAGGGCCGGCAAGAGGGATCTCGTCTTTTCCCTGATTTCCGGAGGGGGCTCCGCTCTTCTCCCCCAACCGGCGGACAGGATCACGCTTGAGGAAAAACAGGCCCTTACCCGCCTCCTCCTGGAATGCGGGGCCAGCATTGATGAAATCAATACCATCCGAAAACACATTTCCTCTTCCAAGGGTGGGCAGATGGCAAGAACGGCCTATCCGGCCACCATCATCAACCTGATGCTCTCAGATGTCGTGGGCGACAGGATGGATGTCATTGCCTCCGGGCCCTTTGTGCCGGATTTGAGTACCTTCGGGGAGGCCTGGGAAATTCTTCAAAAATACCGGGTCGAGAATATTCCCGATGCCGTCCGAGAGGTTTTGGTCGGAGGAATGGAAAGCAGGGTGAGGGAAACCCCGAAACAGGGAGAACCCATCTTTGATCGGGTCCACAATTTCATCATCGGGAGCAATATACTGGCCCTCGAGGCGGCGGGAAGAGAAGCTGAGCACAGGGGATATCATACCTTGATCCTCTCTTCCATGGTAGAGGGCGAGACCCGTGAGGTGGCCCGGGTCCACACGGCCATGGCCAAAGAAATTCTGAAGTCGGGCAGACCCATCCCCCCCCCTGCCTGCATAATCTCAGGAGGGGAAACCACCGTAACCATTCGGGGAAAGGGCATGGGCGGACGAAACCAGGAATTCAGCCTGGCGGCGGCCATGGAGCTGAAGGGATTACCGCCACGGGTGGTCCTCCTGAGCGGTGGCACGGACGGCAATGACGGACCGACTTCAGCGGCCGGCGCCGTTGTGGATGCCGACACGGTCTCAAGGGGCACGGATAAGGGCCTGAAGGCCTCGGATTACCTCGCCGATAACGATTCCTTTCACTACTTTGAAAACACGGGCGATCTCCTGATAACCGGGCCGACCAATACCAACGTCATGGATGTGAGGATCCTTCTGGTCAGATAGGATCCATGATGCAGACTAACTCGACGGCGATTTTCCGTTCCATCTCTGTAACAGATAGGGCTTGGTCTTTTCAAAGACCGTGCAGTCCTCCTCAATGGCCTCTTCGGCCTGTTGGGTGGACATCCTCCTGGTCCTCTTTACAAAGGAGCGCGTTCTCCCGAAATAGAGGGGAATCAGGGCCTCCATCATCTGCCCCGGATCACAAAGGGCGTCCCGGTACCCCACCGCCATATCATAGAGGACCCTCGCCCAGAGATCCGTGGGAAAAGCGAACATCGTCTCCCGCATCCCCTTGATTTCCAGAAGTTTCTGGAAGACATCCTTGGACAGCACGACCTCCAGGGTCTCCCGATGCCGTTCAAAGCCGTCATGAAATTTCTCAAAGAGCTTCTTTGAGTCCACTTCCACCTTGGGGGGCATTTCCACCTCCCCAAGGCCGAAACCATAAATGGCCGTGGGCTTGCTGTACCTCACCCTGCTCCAGTAGGATTCAAAACGGGTCATCAGGGCGAAAATGGTCCCAACGACCTGACGAAACATCGGCCCCAGGGCCGCTGCCGGATCCTTGGGCCGGTGAATCTTGGGTCTGCCCATAAAGGACTGGCAGACCTGCGCCCCTCGGGTGAGGGCCAGGGTGGTCATCCAGATGTCAATGCCGAAATTTGCCACGGCCTCATCCCAGATACCACTCTCCAGGTAGGCCTTCGCCAGTTCACCACTGAATCCGAAGTCTCCCCCGATGGGCTGACGCACCCTTCTCCCGTAAACGGCCCGTGAAAGGGGATAGGCGATTCCGTTGGTGATGGTGCCGTCGAACTTGTGACGGACATAGAGGGGCGCCACATAGGCAAAATCGCTGAAAAGGGGTTCGCCCAGGTGTTTTATCCACTCCGGGGTAATGCTCTTGAGGTCGGCATCGACGACCACGATGGCCTCCGCCCCCAGATCCACGACCTTTTGGAAAAGATTTTTGAAATTGTTGCCCTTTCCTTTCATCCCGGGGGGTGTGGAAACGTAGATTTTGGGGACCTGCGTCGGCGTGTCCAGGAAGGCCTGCTTTGTATTGTCCGGGGAGTTGTTGTCGCAGTTGATAATCACGGAGGAGATTTCAGGGAAATACTTCATCAACCCTTCACTCGCCATTGTGGTCGGGAAAGCGATTGAATCGGCCTCCCTGTAAGAAGGGATAGCCACCACAAGCTCAGCCTTTGTAATGCCTCCAGGATTTACATCCTTTTCAAACATGTCAGGAAACTCCTCCCTTCAATTCTTGCGAGCACGGCGACATTCCACCCGCAAGGCCCCTTCTCCGAGGTGATTCTCACCCCGGGAATGTCCTTTTCAATGCCGGGAAAACGCCGCTCCGATCGAATCAATACCGGGTAGTTCACGGCTTTGAGCATCCCGAAATCATTGGGACTGTCCCCAAGGCCGATAGCACATACCCGCGGATAGGTTTTTTTATACCATGAAATCAGTTTTTGCACAGCCTCGGCCTTGTCGTTCTTACCGTGAAGATGGAAAAACCGGCCACCGACCGACACCCTCAGGCCTCGCCTCACCGCAGCCTTTTCAAGCGTCGAGGCGGCCCGCTCATAGGGTTTGTCCAATACAAAGGGCTCATCGTACTCCCTACTGGCTGCAAGCAGACAGGCATCCCGATTTAAACCGGTAAGTCTCGAGATCTCCTCAGGGGGCATTTCTGAAAAACCCCTGAGCTTCCATCCCAGCTCGTGCCGAATCTCTCTGAGGGCCCGCACCAGGTTTCCATAGGAAGAACCCAAGGGCCATGTCCACAGGGTTCGCGAGAGGACCGCCTCCAGGGGCGGTTCCCGAACGCTTTCTTTCGGAAAAAATATGCCACCGCCGTTTTCCGAAACAAAGGGGAAGTTGAGGCCGAGTTCGTGCCTTACCCTTTCCATCTCCGCCCGGGTTTTACTGGAGACCATAACGACGGGAACGTCCCGATGCCGGCACTCGTCGAGGGCCGGTTCGGCCGCTACCCAATCGTAGGTCTCGCGATCCAGCAGGGTCCCGTCCAGATCGGTGAACACGACCATAAAGGGCGTGTCGGTGCCCCGACGTTTCCGACCCTTTCGGGCAGGGTGCCGGACATGCTTAGGAGAATCGTCGCTTCTCATCCTCAACCGCTTCGATCAGATCGAAAAAAATGCGAGGCAGTTTATTGGAGACCCTCTCCCACGAGACGGTCTGAGGTGTCTCGAAGACACTTTGCTGGGCCTTTGCCTCAGCCGAGAGGATCGCCTTGGCGAGCCCCCTTTCCAGAAAGGGTTTGAATTCCTCATGGGAGTGCACCAATCGCAAGAATTTCTCCGTCATCCGATAGGGAGAGGTCAGCAGTTCTCCGGCATAAACGATGGAATTTCTGAAGACATTTTTTACCAGAGACTCCTCGACATCCCGCTCGTATTGGAGATTGCTGAAGGAGGCGTCGTCCGAGTATTTCTTGATCTGCTCCTCTGCCACGGCATTGTAGGTGATTGCCAGATCCCTGAAAAAGGTATCGGAGATCTCCAGGCCCTCCTCGATCACCAGGGCGTTCATGAGGGTGGTCACGATATCCACGGCCATTCTGTTGAGCCCCTTTGTCCTGTCACCCTTTGAAACATCCTGATGTTTGTGATCAAAGGGCCGCTCGGAAAACATCACCTGGGCGGAATCGGAGGCCTTTCTGTAGACCTCGATCAGGGTAAAGATCTCCACACCCCAATTGGTGGCAAACCGCATCTTTTTCAAGAGATCCACGTGAAAGGCCACTTCTCCGGAAAGCTGATAGTAAAAGCCCAGCAGGAAATCGATGAGGCGCAGCATCTTTTCTTCTTTGGTCTCCGTGAACTTTCTCTTGAGCGAGAGCAGGAGGGGATCGAGAAGGAGCCGCTTGACCCTGCCGTAAAGCTCCCGATCCTTGAGACGGGCATAGTAGGCCTTTGAAAAATCATATCCAAGGACCACGACGGGATAGAAAAGGCGATCGAGTTGCACCCGTCTGAAGGTTCGGACATCCGCGTCCAAAAGGCCGATGGATTCCGCACCCATCGCCATGGCGATGCCGAAGCTGAGGAACATGTTCTTACCCTTGCCCGGCTCCCTGATATGGAAGCCGGCCTCGTTCAACTGCTGATAGATCTTATGGAAACCAGGCCCGTTGTTCCATTGTATCAGGCCGTTCCTGATCCCGTGACTCTCGATCAAGG
>CAYNYM010000015.1:0-1339 GCA_964401325.1 uncultured Desulfobacteraceae bacterium
GGCCAATGGGGACAATGCCGTCTCCCTTTCCGGCTTCATAGAGGGCCAACCACACGGCCTCGGCCTTATCGGCCGGGGGAAACATTTCGAAACAGAGAGGTTCGCCGGTATAGCCCGTGCGCCCGATCAGGACCTTCGTGCCGGCTATCGTGACTTCGGAAAGCCTGTTGCGCATGGGCTCAGGCAACGTCCCGTCTTCTATGGCCCCCTTCAATATGCGTTTTGTCAGAGGTCCCTGAAAGGCGATCATGCCCACTTTTTCGGTGTCGTCCTCGATTTGAACGTCCTCAAAGTGCGTCAATTGTCCCTGAAAATGGCTCCAGACCTTTTCCCGGTTGGACGCATTTACCACGAGCAGCAGATCATCCTCCCCGAAGCGATAGAGATAGGCGTCATCGATCGCGCCTCCCTGTTCGTTCGGCACCAGGGTGTACTGGGCCTGCCAGGGCTCCAGGGCTTCGGCATTGTTGGTCAGCACGTGCTGGAGAAATCCTGTCTTGTTCTTGCCTTTGATCCTGAAACGGCCCATGTGGCTTACATCAAAAAGACCGCCGACCCTTCGAACCGCCAGATGCTCCAGGATGATACCCGTCTCATATTGCACCGGCATTTCCCAACCACCGAAATCAATCATCTGTCCGCCGTTGGCCCTGTGCCAGGCATTGAGTGAAGTTCTCAGCAAATCGGCCTCGTTTGTCATGGTCGCCCCCTGCGAAGTTTGGTCTTAAAGAGAAAGGTTGTTTTCCTAAGAAATATTTGAAGGTTACAAGAATAACATGTACAAATTGAACGGAATTATAAGAAAGGGATAGTTCAGTGTCAAATTTAATCTGGTTTTTATGTGCAGGGATTGCGGTCGGGAAAAGGCCTATTTGAGGAAGGGAAATTTGAGGAAGATTCGAGCACGAAAAAAGGAGACAAGGTAAACTTATAAAACCCTTGC
Source organism: uncultured Desulfobacteraceae bacterium (assembly GCA_964401325.1). Classification (GTDB taxonomy): domain Bacteria; phylum Desulfobacterota; class DSM-4660; order Desulfatiglandales; family HGW-15; genus CAYNYM01. Next base: position 944 of record CAYNYM010000015.1, read on the forward strand.
CCCCATGGTGGCTTGAGATTTTTTTTCTTCACCCCAACAGCGATCGTGAAACAATGGTCTTTTCCATTTCCTTGGTCCCCTCGTAGATCTCAAGGATCTTGGCCGCCCGATACAGGCGATTCACCCGGTATTCATCGATATACCCATAACCGCCGTGCATCTGGAGGGCCTCATCCGCGCAGCGCACAGCAATTTCCCCGGAGAACCATTTGGCCATGGCGATCAGGGCATGGTCGATTTTCCCCTGATCCACGGTCCATGCGGCCTCGTAATAGAGATTCCGAGCCGCCCGGACCCAAGTGGCCATCTCGGCGATTTTAAATTGTATGGTCTGAAAAGAGGCCAGGGGTTGCCCAAACTGATGACGCTCCTTGACATGGCGGACGGATTCATCAA